>JBJEFS010000048.1:0-3289 GCA_051874325.1 Anaeroplasma sp. | reverse complement strand
TTAAAATAGGCCAACAAGCACAAATGTGAATAGTCCTCTATTTGAACCGCAAAAAAGCGAAAGTCCAATGAGGTTTATATAATAAATGCTAGTGAGTTTTCGCTAGCTTTTTTTTGCAGTAATCCTCTTCAAAATCAAATGGAGTTTTAAATCCTAAAGACTTATGTGGTCTTTGATAATTATAATATTTTACATATTCTTTCACAGCAATTTTTAACTCTTCTAGATATTCAAAATCTCTATTGTTTAAGTCCCCTTGTTTGAGATTAGAAAAGAAACTTTCTATAGGTGAATTATCAAAAGGCGTGCCTTTTTTAGAAAAAGATTGATTGATTTTTAGGGAATGAAGTAAATTTACATAATTTATGGATTTATAAGTAGAACCTTGATAACTATGAAAAGTAACTCCAGAAGGACAATTTCTAAATTCATAAGCCATTTTTAAAGCATTAATAACTAAAGCTTCATCATTTCTAGATGAAATAGCATATCCAATTACCATTCTTGAGAATAAGTCTAAAACAACAGCAATATAGAATTTATTATCGTTAATCTTATACATTGTAACATCTCCACTCCAAAATAAGTTTGGTGCTGGTTGGTTAAATTCTTGTTTAAGTTTATTATAATTTGGGAATGTTGTTGGTCTATCCTTTTTTGTCTCTTTTGGCTTTCTCTTTCTTAGACATTTTAGATTTAGTTCTTTCATTAATCTTGATACTCTTCGCTGAGAGCATTTTATGTTTTTTGACTGAAGAAGATGATACATTTTTTCGACACTTAAACGTTTGCCACTTTCTTCGAATAATTCATTAATTATATTTTTAAGATTCTCATCCTCTTTTTGTAGTTGAGTTATTTCTACTTTGTCATGCACATGGTGAAACAAAGTAGAACCGGAAAAATGAAGGATTCTTGCAATTTGCTTCAATGGATATTTATCTAATAATTTGTCTGATATTGATAGTTTTGTGCTTAAATCTAATTTTAATGCAATAAATGCATCATTTAAAATAGCATATTCAGTTCGCAGTTTATTATAAGCCATTTCTAATGTTTTGTATTCTTTTGTAGTATTTAGTAATCTTTTTTCTCTTTTACTCATAATGTTTTCCTTATTAATCCATGAAAATAATGTAGATTTCTTAACTCCATATTTTTCACAAATATCTATTACTTTTAGGCCTTTTTTATAATTATTTAGTATTTCCTTTTTTGTTTCTTTGTTGAATTTCATACTTTATCCTCCAAGGGAAGGATTATATAGCATCTATAAATTTGAATCAAGATAGAGTTTTTGAGTTGAGAAAGAAGACACAAGTGATATATTTATATTGTGTGCGCCAATTGTAAAACAATTATATTTTAAAACTTTATATCGTTTATTTTTTCATTTACATACTTGTATCTATATGAAAATTGTTAGATGAATGATATAATTTATTTAGTAAAAATATTTGTGAAAATGGCTAGTGAGAAGAGTGTGATTTTATGAATAATAGTCAAATTAATTTATATGAAAAAACAATGGAAGCTTATAATTCAATTTATGATGAAATAAGTACCAAGCCATTGGGAAGAATCTGTCATTATACATCTAAAGAAGCATTTATTTCTATAATTTCTAATTGCACTTTGCGCTTTACATATTATGAGGATTTTAATGATAAAACAGAAGGAAAAATTGTTTTTAAGTTTGTTTTAAAACTTGCAAAGAAAAAATATCCAAAGAGTTTTTATCAATCAATAAGGAAACGTATTTTAAATATAAATCATTGTATTAAAGCAAGATATTTTATTTGTTGTTTATCAACTGACCATGACAATAAAAAAATGTGGAAATATTATACAAAGAATAAGAATAAAGATGGATGTAATTTTGAATTTGAGGCTGATGAACTTTATCATGCGATATGTCGTAATGCTAATGCTAATGTTAGTTATTCTGAAGTAATTTATGATTATAAAGTTGCCAAAATTAAATTAGTAGCAGTATTAGATCGTTTCTATGTTTGCTGGAATTTAGCAAGTAATGACTATATAAAAGAATGTGTTATTGACTATTTGTATGATGCAATTGAATTATTTAGATTTGCTTTCAAGAAAAGAAAATATGAATGGGAAAATGAAGAACGCCTGATTTTAACGCTGTGGGATGACAGTAGGACATTAAAAGGAATAAATGGAAAAAGATATATAGATATTAGTTTTGGTGGAAAAAACAATTATAATTTTAGAGGTATAAATATATCGCCATATGTTTCATACGAATCAAAAGAATTTTATATAAATAAATCAATCGGTTATGGAGATTGGTGTGATATAATTAACTGATAAATTAGAATTTAAGGAGGAAATTATGGAGAATAACGATATGCTTTTTCAAATTGTTAAAGCACAGGTTGATGCTTATGATGCATACTGTTTATTAGAAACTGGTTCACCAAATGATGAATTTGACTTAGAGACAAGAATGATTGTAGAACGTATTAATAAAGGCATGACGGTAACTGATATTGCAGAAATTATGGCACAGGTTATGACTGATCAATTTAATGAAAAGTTCTATGTTGAAGAGTTTATCTCTTATGCGGAAGAAATAGAAAAATTTTTAAATTCTTAATTTATATAATGTAATAAATTCCAATTTGTTATAATGATAGAAATATTGTAAAATCTAATATATAAAAGGAGAATATGTTGATTGTTCTTTTTCAAATTCTAATACAAATGAAGTTAATATTAACACTTTAGATATTCAATATTCTGTAAATTATAATATAACTAATATAGAAAAAATGGATTTTTATATAAATTGTATTAAGGAAATTATAGATAGAATTGATATTCTTCATCTTACAAAATTAGAATAGCATTATAATTATCAAAAGAAAAAAATACATGGATGCCTATTCTATATATGAAGAATTAGAAAAATATTGAAACTAGAATTATCTAAAGAACAAATTGAAAAATGGAACAAGTTATTTTCGCTAATAATTTAAATGGGTTAAAATATTGAGGTTAAAGGATGTGAAATAATCATGATTGAAAAGTTGCGTAATTGCTTGGATCAATTTGTTGGAAGTAAATTAAAAGATATAAAGTTAGCATGTCAAATGATATTATTTGATTTTGGAAATGTTGGTATTCATTTTCAACAATTTACAAGAGTGAGTAAAAATAATGATATTTTATTTACAACATTAGATTATCAAAGTTGGGATGAAAAAGAAGATACTAACAATGATGAAAAATATTTCTTTGATAAATATAGAAATGAAATTAT
>JBJEFS010000047.1:0-14860 GCA_051874325.1 Anaeroplasma sp. | reverse complement strand
CATGTAATTAATAATTGTATAAAGCGTCATATAAATATTCCAACATATTCAGCATCTACTGAAAATGTATATATTAATGAATATGTAGCCGCAGGGCCAATGTATCAACAGCCATATATGTATAATCAACCTCAAACAATGTACCAACAACCATATGTTCAAGGTCAATATCAAGGAAATGTGGCTGTAGAGGGAGTATCTCAAAATCAGTATTTTAATCCATATCAGGGAATGAATAATCCGTCATATCCGTTTGGTAACTAATTTATGCAAGCTTAAAGGCTTGTTTTTTTATATGAAAATAATATAAAAAAGATATTATGATTATTGAAATGAAAATTCAAAAATGTTTTGAGGATTGCGTTAAAGGGGAGATTAGTAAAGAAAAACAAATATATGACGGATTAATCCTTAAATTAGTATCAAGTGTATCATTTGTTTGTTAATACTGATCAATAAAAATACTACAAATAGGGAGTTGAATTCCCTTTTTGTAGTATTTTTATATTATTATTGATTATTTGATTTTGTGCACTTTTAAACTATTTACGCCTAAAACCGGTGTGAAATTAGGAAAAAAGATGAACAATTACACTTCATATGCATAAATTTTTAATTTTTTTGTGCAGATTACAAAAGATGAATTAAAATGAAATTATATTATTGAAATTTTTCAATGCCATTTAGATGTTATAGGGCAAGAAATAGGAGCAAGTACTCTTGATGATTTTGCTAGAAATATTAAGGAGAGTATCAACCTATGCGATATCCAATATCAACCAAATTAAAAACATTATCTTCTATTAATTGATTTTGAAATCATTCATGCTGAGCGTAGTGTCGCTAGTTCGAAAGATAAAAATGGTGCAAAGATTCATTCTAAACTTACAACTGACTATTATAATCATGTGAATGTTAATTCGCCAGATAAATTTGAAATCATAAATGCTTCAATATCAAAAATGGATGATGAATTAACTGTAAATTATGAAAAATTTTTTATCAGTTTTCTTGAAAATACTAAATTATTTTTGAGTATGAGAAATCTAAAAATTGTGTCTAATTTAAAAGCAAAAGAGATTGTAAAAGATTCTTCCGAGGTCGTGTATGGTGATATAGATAATCGATTACCTGAGCACCTTAATGGTTTAGGCCATATGAATATTTTGTTTTTGCTTTTGAGTATAGAAATAAAGAAAGAGGCATTTAAAACAAATAATAAAGATATAAAGTTGTTACTGATTGAAGAACCTGAAGCACATACTCATCCTCAAATTCAATATATTTTTCTCAAAAAATTGAAAGCATATTAAAAGAAGTTCCTAATATGCAAACCATTATTTCTAAGCACTCATCACATATTGTCTCAAATCATCCATTTGAAAATATTAGATATATGTCTTTGAAAAAAGGAAGAAAATGGGGACAACATAGAAAGTAAAAATTTTTACAAGGAATTAAGTAAAAAAATATGATAGTGAAAAAAAAGAGTTTTTTTCTTGACTCAATTCTTGAGTATGCAATCATCTGAATTGTTTTTTGCGGATAAAGAAGGAATATCAGAAGGTATTCTAATGGATTATTTTTCTAACCAATATGATGTTAAAAGAAAAATTGAAGAAGAAAAGAAGAAAGAGTTAAATCCTGAATACAAATATACCGTTATTCGCACAAAACATTACAGTAATACAAGTTGGAGCTAATGATAAAGCCTTTAGACATTTTATTACCGATTATGGCAATTAATATGTGTGAGTTTGAGTTGCTCTTTTATTATAATTAGATCAGTCATTTTACTAGTAAAAATACAATATTGTTTTTTTGTTGCTATTATTAAAGTAGTTACAATTAGAAAAAGTGGCTTAAATACTAGATAATTTGCATTTTTTGATGATTTTAAAAGATGCAATTTTTTTTGCCTACACCTCATTGGCATAATTAAATACATATGTAATTACATTGATTTATATTGTAAACAGTAATAAGAAAATAATTAATATGAGATATATATGAGTAAAAATAATTAAAATAAAACGACACATCAAATGATTATTAATTTTTGATCTGTCGTTTAAATAATTGACTATTTTATGTTTTTATATTCTAATATACATTCAGCATTATACGTTTCAATAATGCTTTCCTTAAAATCATTAGGAATATTTTTAAATTTTTCTTCTAGATTATAGCCTCTATAAATAGAAATATTTTCACCAAAATCATCTTTTTCAAATGCAAATTGATAACCATCAGTAAATGTGAAAATAACACCAATTGTATCTAATAATGTATCACAATCATCATTATAAGCACTTGGAGTTATTTTTTGGGTTACATTTACAAGTGTTATACATGTAATTTTCATATTTATTTTTGTTGAAACAATATTATGACCTAAAATATGTGATTTAATATCTTGATTAAATGGTGTAATTTTTAGAACACTAATATCTTCAACCATTCCAAAATAATTAATTCCTTCATAGAAGTCTGATAATTGGTAAATACCATCTTCGAATTCTAAGTAAACAGCACCATAAGATAACGGTGCAAAAGTAAACTCGTCATGTTTAATGCTTTTTAATGTTTTATTTAATAGTGTCCTTAATAATTCGACATTTAATAATTGAATATTAGTAACCATTATTTATTCTCCTTTTCAAAATGAATTTTTTGTTTTTTTATTCCTCCAGTATCACTGGATCTCTTAATGTTGATATCCACGGCAGGACTTCCTTCAGTTGAAGTGATTACTCTATATGTGATAACAGTTCCATCCTTCATAGAAGTCATAACTCCTTTGCCATTTGGAAGTATTTCTTCAATACCACCATTTGCAAGCTTATCATAAAATTTTTTAGATTCTCTTATTGGATCAGA
This sequence comes from Anaeroplasma sp., assembly GCA_051874325.1. Lineage (GTDB taxonomy): Bacteria > Bacillota_I > Bacilli_A > Acholeplasmatales > Anaeroplasmataceae > Anaeroplasma. The sequence goes on along the minus strand of JBJEFS010000047.1, from coordinate 11,980 downwards.
ACAATCAATTTGTCTGATATCTACCACTCTAGATTTGCCTATCTTACCAAAATAATCGTTATTGTATGTATAGCTTTCTTTCATTGATGGAATATTATCCGAAATAGAATGGTAGGTAGAAGTATTACCTTTATAGCTAAATGAACCCATATTTATTATACCTCATTTCTACAGTTTTTTTCAAAATGATTTGGATAATGATGGAAATTAGTTTTGGCATACAAATCTTTAAAAATTGAATCTGGCATATATCCATGGACAATAGCATCAGTAGGTTCTAATATTTCAAGCATCTTTATTGGTCCAGTTCTAAAACTCTTCAGTTCTAGTTGAACAAAAAAGGGCCAAAAAAAGGGCCAAAAAAAGGGCCAATTTTTATTGATTCTAAATAATAAATCTTATATTATTAATTGAAAGAAGTGTTTTTATGTTACTACCTACAATTAGTAACAATATGTATTATTTTCATAGATTTAGTTGTTTAATATTAAAAAAATATACATGCTATAATATTGTCGTGAGTAAGTCGTGAGTGGCATGTGTATCAATTAAGTATGACGGATTAATACTTATATAAATTAGAATTGCTTAGGCTAAAAACCTAAGCATTTTTACTTTTATTCTATAAATAAGTATCAAAATCTGGTATACTGTAGTTAATAAGGAGTTTTAGAAAATGAAGGATTTATTTTTAACTAATTATTCAGATATTAGGTTTCTTGATAAAATCAAAGAATCTATTAATAAATGCAATGCTTTTTGTTTTTCAGTAAGCTTTATTAAAAAAGCAGGATTAATACTTTTAGAGCATGAATTAGAAGATGCATTAAAAAGAGGAGTAAAAGGAAAACTAATTACATCAACATATCAAAACTTTACTGATATTGCATCATTAGAAACTTTTTATAATTGGATGCAAAAATATCATAATTTCTCATGTCATTTAGACTTTGAATCATTTGGTGATAATGGATTTCATTCAAAAGGATATATATTTGAATATGATGATGAGGTTGAATTTGTAGTAGGTTCTACAAATATAACTAGATTTGCACTTCTTAAAAATATTGAATGGAATGTATCATTATGTTCTAAAAATGAATTTAAATCCTACAATGAAAGCATTAAATAATTTGAGTATTTATGGGATAAAACATTATTATTAAATAAAGATTTAATTAATGCTTATAAGATTAGACTAGAATATGCCATTGAAAAATGGGATATGGATTATATAGAGGATATTAATAATAATATTAAGAATGGTTGAAAATATATTAATGCTATTGAAAACAAAGCTAATGTTTATTGAAGAATTAGCAGACTTTAGTGATGAACTAAAAGAAGAAATTAATTTTTATTTTAGAGGTAGCTTATTAAATTAAAAAATAGCGTTGCAAATAAACTCTGTAAAATGAACTAAAAGAAGAATAAAATTATTACTCTTATAAATTATGGGAGAATGGTTCTAAAAAGGAAATTTGAGATTTAATAGGAGAATATATGGAATATAAAATTATGGAACAATCTGATATTAAGGCCTGTGCGTTAACATTAATGAAAGCATTTAAAGAGGAACCTTGGTATGAGAAATGGACATTTGAACAAGCTTATACAAGAATAGATGAAATAATGTCATCACGTGTATCACGTGGATATGTAATATATGATGGTGATGTAGTTGTATCTATGCTTAGTGGAAGAATAATGACTTATTTAGGTTTTAAGGAACTTTGGATTGATGAATTTTCTGTTAATCCAGAATATCAAAGACAAGGCTTTGGAACAAAGATGATTAAATTTGTAAGAAGCGAATTAAAGAAAGAAAAAGAGAAGATATCATATTTAGTATTAAATACTGAAAGAGGATATCCAAGTGTTAAATTTTATGAAGCAAATGGATTTAAGACTAATGATTCATTAGTATTCATGGAAGCAGAAGATTAATGAAATATTTAAAGAAAGTAGATGGAAATAATGAAAAGATATAAACCAAAGATTGATAAATTATTTTATATTCTGTTAATAATTGTAAATACTTTATTATTAGCTATATTATTAATACCCATATTAGTTTTTAATAGTTTTGAAGGTTTACCATTTACAATAATAGTTGTATTGTTTGTAGATTATTTATTATTGTCATCTATATTTGGGTATGTTGAGATAAAAGAGAACTTAATATGTATTAAATATGGATTAATTTTAAAAAAAGAAATACCTTTTAATAAAATAAAAAAACTAGAGATTAAAAGAAAATGGTATAGCGATTCATTATTAGCTTTAAAAAATTCTATTGAACATGTAGATATTACTTTTAACAGTTATGATAAAACATGTGTAAGTGTAAAAGATAATTATGCTTTTGTTGAAGAAGTTAAAAAAAAATTAGCGTTATGATTAGCTAATTTACATTGGACATGTGAAGAATAGATTTTTAAGCCTATGTAATCATATGTCCTTTTAATTTTTGTTAAATTATCATAAATTACTTGAGGTTATTCTATTTTTATTTTATACTTAAAAGTATATTAAAATATGAGGTGAGTTTATGAAAAGAATAGAAACAAATAAAGCTCCAAAGGCAATTGGGCCATATAGCCAAGCAATTGTCGTTGGTAATATTTTATATACATCAGGACAAATAGCGATTAATCCAGAAAATAATGAAATCATTGAAGCTGATATAGTAGCTCAAACACACCAAGTAATAAAAAATATTTCTAGTATTTTAGCTTCAGCAGGGACAAGCCTAGATAATGTCATAAAGACAACTGTTTTTGTTAAGAATATAAAAGATTTTTCAAAGATTAATGAAATATATGGACAATATTTTAAAGGATGTCCTGCAAGAAGTCTTGTAGAGGTTTCTTCGTTACCTAAAAATGCTTTAATTGAAATTGAAGCTATTGCTGAAATGAAATAGATTGGGGATGTCATAATGAAGGAGTTTTCTAGATTATTAGATACCTTTGATGAAGGTATATTTAAAAAACTAACAGATAAAAAACTTGAACTTCAAAAAGAAGGAAGAAAAATATATGATTTATTTGTTGGCACACCTGATTTTGAACCAGATTATGAGATAAAGAAGACATTAAGTGATGCTGCATTAATTAGTGAGGATTATAAATATTCCTTAAGAATATTGCCTGAACTTAAGACTGAATTTATTAATTATTATAAAAATAGATTTAATGTATCATTAGATAATGAAGAAATATCAATTTGTAATGGTACGCAAGAAGGTATGTGTCATATTGGTATGTGCCTATGTAATCCTGGGGATATTTGTTTACTTCCTAATCCTGGTTATATAGCCTTTGATTCTAGTGCTTTATTCGCTGGTGCAGATATTCATTATTATCCTTTGCTTGAAGAAAATGATTTTATGCCTAGATTGGATTTAATTGATGAAGAAATACTTAAAAAAACAAAATATATTATTATTTCTTATCCTTCAAATCCTACTGGTGGCGTAATAACAATACAACGATATAAAGAAATAATAGCTCTTGCTAAAAAATATGATTTTATTATCATTAATGATAATGCTTATTCAGATATAGTATTTGATGGATTTGAAGCATTTTCTTTTTTGGAACTTGAGGGTGCTAAGGATGTAGGTGTTGAGTTTTATTCTCTTTCAAAATCATTTAATATTACAGGGGCAAGAATATCTTTTTTAGCAGGTAATAAAGAAATCATAAAAGCATTTGATAAATTAAGAAGCCAATATGATTTTGGAATGTTTGCTCCAATTCAAAAGGCAGCTATTACTGCTTTAAAGCTTGATAGAACAAATATTTTAAAACAACAGAAAATATATGAAGAAAGAAGAAATGTGCTTTGTGAAGGTCTAGCATCAATTGGTTGGCCTGTCAAAAAATCAAAAGGTACTATGTTCGTTTTTGCTAAAATTCCGGATAAATATAATAATAGTATGGAGTTTACAATGACATTATTAGAACGTGCTAACGTGCTTGTAACTCCAGGTATTTCTTTTGGTTCTAATGGTAATAAATATGTAAGATTTGCTTTAGTTAAGACTAAAGAAGAATTAGCTGAAATTATTGAAATAATTAAAAATTCTAATATTTTATAGTTTGTAAGATCTATTTTAATCAAAAAAGGGGCGATAAAAATATATTTTTTAAAGCCCCTTTTGGTTTATTAAATAAGTTCACAGCATTGATAGCTGAAATCTATATAGTTTGCGATAAATCTTGCTCTTAGATTTCTTGTTGGACACATTGGACCTTCGTCAGGTAGTACAAATTTAATGCATCTAATTAATACATCTTTACATGTCTCAGAATAGTGAGCTGGAACAATCATTGTTTTCATACCTTTTACAGTTTCATTTCCTTCATCATCGACTTCATTTAGTAAAATAGCAAGTGCTACACGTTTGTTTGGACATATATTTTTTAAAGTTACATCTAATTGTAGGATTCTTCCTAAGGATATTAATTCAATTTCTCCTGCATCAAATTCTAATGAATCTTGGCATCCTCCAATTTCAATGTCTACTGAAGTAGGACATGGTTCTATTATAGTATTAGAGCAATCTATTTCAATTGTTGGTGATGGGAATGTAACTACATTTCCTTCATCATCTTGATATATTATATCTTTATTTACTTCCACTGTTCCATAGCAATCACCATCATGAATAACAGTGAACTCTAATGTTGCACCTTCACTTTGAGTCACACCTAACTCACTAATTTTCCATTCTATAGTATGGATATCTAACATACTAGCTGAACCTTTAGTTGGTGCTTGAATGGCAGTTATTTTGAAGCAATCTTCAATTATATCCTTAATTATGACATTAGTAGCACCTGGTTTTGATATATTTTTTGCTAAATCTTCAAACAAATCTTCTAATTGTGCGTCATCTGGTGTAATAGCTACATAAGCTGAATCAGGGTCTGATGCCCAATCGTTTATAGCATTGATGTCAATTCCACCAGAACCGTTTAATGCTATCACATAGATTATGATACCCTGTGATTTTGCTAGTGTTGCAACAGTATTAGCATCCCCACCGGCTGTGGTTACTCCATCAGTAAACATTACCATAACCTTTTCATTTGTCGATGCCGGGTCAAATAATTCTAATGCTTTAGTGAATGCATCCTCGTGATTTGTATTACCACCACTTACTAATGAATCAACGGCTAATTTTAAATCTGCAACAGATGTTATTAGTTGTGTATCTTGTGTTGCAGTATTTGCAAAGCTTACGATACCAATGTGACTACCATTTCCTATTTGACCATCCTGTGCGCTATCGGTTGCTTCATCAATAATATCAATAAATTTGTTAGCTCCTTGCTTTAAATTAGCTAAAGGACTTCCTCGCATACTTCCAGATCGATCTAATATTAAAACTATATCTGTTGGATTAGATGTAATATCAGGTTCCGCAGATAAAGATAATTTAATATTAAATGAATCACCACAATTTATTTGTGTTTTACTTATTTCTTTATTTGAGTTTGTTACACCCATGTTATCTCTCCTTCGAAACTATTATCTAGTTTCTTTATATTGTATGTTTGTTTATTTTTGTAGAAATAGGCAATAAATATTAGATAATTAAATAAAATAAATTTACATATAATGTATTGGTGATTTTATCATGATTTTTTATTTAGTAGGTATTAAAGGACTGGGACTTTACGAATGTCTGGCATAATGGGTAAATAATCATATTTAATTAAAACCACCTTTGATATTGAAAAACCTTTATATAGAAAGGATAAAATATAGTAGAAAAACTAGGAAGGTTTATTTATTCACCTTCATATAATGATATGGGTGAAAATAAATTGGAAGAAATAATTAAATTTATAAATGACAACAACGAAAAAGTTGAGATTGAAACTTATTACGTTGATGGAGTTAAGGTTACCGTTCAAAGAGTATTTATTAAAAATGGTAAAAATATGATAGATAGATTATTTGATTTATTTGAAAATGATGATTTAGAAGTTAGTACTATTTAAAAATGTCCATTGAGAGGATGTGTAGATGTGTTAGATATTCTAAAAGAAGAATTAAACGTAGCAATTTATTGTAGATTATCTAGAGAAGATGGCGATTCTGGAGAATCGAATTCAATTAAAACTCAAAGAGAAATCTTAGTTGATTATGTTAATAAAAATAATTGGAGTATATATAGCATTTATGTTGATGATGGATATTCTGGTGGAAACTTCAATCGTCCTGGATGGAAAAGACTTATTAATGATGTTGAAGCTGGGTTAATAAATATTGTTATAGTAAAGGATCTATCCAGATTTGGTAGAAATTACATTGAAACTGGTTATTATATAGAAGAATATTTTCCAAATAAGAACGTTAGATTTATTGCGATTAATGATAATTATGATTCCGAAAAAGAAGATAATGAATTAACACCATTCATGAATATTATAAATCAATGGTATTTAAGGGATTTATCTAAAAAGATAAAAGCTTCTCATCAAAACAGAATGAAAAAAGGAATTTATCCTAAAAACTTACCAGTACCATTTTATGGATTTAAATTTAATGAAAAGAATGAAAGAGTTATATGTGAAGAAACTGCTAGAGTAGTTAGAAAAATATTTGAGATGTATGTTACATCAGTATCTCCACTTAAGATAGTTGAATATTTATATGAAAACAAAATTCCAACGCCTGCATATTATAACTATCTAACATATGGATATAATCCTAAAGAGTGGATAAATGCATCTGACGATAAAAAGTATCGATGGCATAAAAACATTATCGTAAAAATTATTAAGTCAGAAGAATATATTGGTTATGTTGTATTAAATAAAAGAAATACAATATCTTATAAAACTCATAAAAGAATAAAAAATTCAAATGATAAAAGATACATATTTGAAAATATGACAGAAGGAATTGTAGATACAGCAACTTTTAATAGGGCTCAAGAGATTAGATTAAATAGAATATTTCAATCTATTCCATTAGATATTAATAGGTATAAAAACATTATATATTGTGGCGATTGTGGTAAAGCTATGTCATTAAAACACATTAAAGCATATCCAGAGTATAGGACTAAAGAATCTTATTCATACGCTTGTAGAAAAAATAAAAATCATAACTGTGATAATAGGCAATCAGTAAGAATAGAATTTGTCGATAAGCTTGTTTATTTTGAAGTTGAAAAACTGATTGACAGAGTATTAAAAGAAAAAGATGAGATTAGAAAGTATGCAGTCTATTATCAAAAAAATAATAAAAAGAAAATAAATCCATTTGATGATACTGAGTTAGAAAAATTAATTGTTAGGAACAACAAATTAGATATTTTAATGCAACGATTATATGAAAAACAAGAAGAAAGTGGGTTGCCTAAAGAAACATATGATCGAATGATGAATTCTTATTCAAGTGAATATGTGGAAAACAAATTAAAAATAGAAGAAATAAATGAAAAAAAGGAAAAAATGAATCAAGGTGTTGACTATATACAAGTAACAGAAAGATTTATTAAAAGAGTAGAAAATATTGCAGGACAAGAAATGAATAGAAATATAATTTTAAGTATAGTAGAGAAAATATTTATTATGAAAGTAGATAATGATTGTAACCTTAAAGTATGTATATATGACATTCCTGATATGTTGGAGGAGTATTTTCATGACAAGTAAGGAGAGTTTAGTAGCTATTTATTGTAGATTATCATCTGATGATGGAATGGATAGTATGAGTGTTAGTATTGAAAATCAAATGAATATTTGTAATCAATATTTAAATGATAACGGATTAACTTTATACAACGTATATATTGATGATGGATATTCAGGTGCTAATTTTGATAGACCTGGATTTCAAAATATGATTAATGATTTAGAAATGAAAAGATTTGGTTGTATTATAGTAAAAGATTTATCAAGATTAGGTAGAAACTTTTTGAAGGTTTCTTATTATGTCGAAGATTATTTTGTAGCAAAGAGAATTAGATTTATTTCAATTCAAGACAACTATGATAGCTTTTCTGCAGATACTGAAGAGTTAGAAATAACAATTAAGAATTTCTTAAATAGTTATTATATTAAAGAATGTAGTAAAAAAATGAGAGCAGGTTATAAGAATAAAGCAAAGAATGGAACATTATCTGTAAAAGGGCATTATGGTTTTTTAGTTGAAGGTGGAAGATATATTCCAGATCCTGTAACTGCTCCAATAGTAAAAGAAATATTTAAAAGATTTATATCTGGAGAAAGAGTTGTTGAAATTTGTAATTATTTAAAAGAAAATAAAGTTTTAACACCATCTTATTATTTAAAATCCAGAATTGAAAATAATAAGAGACTATTAACTAAAAGTGGAATGTATAATTGGCAAACACATAGTGTTTATGTAATTTTAAAAGATGAACAATATACAGGCACATTAATTAATTTTAAATATTCAACTCATAAATATGGAGCCAAGCTAAATAAAAGAGATAAATCAAAATGGCAAAAGCAAGAAGAAATGCATGAAGGAATAATTTCTTATGAAGACTTTGAAAAAGCACAAATAAGACTACAAAATAACTTTACAAAAAATAAAAAAATTAATCATATAGATAGAGAAGTTTTAGGGCTTAAAAGAATGGTATATACAAATACAGGTAAGATAATGTGTTTTGGTGGAACCTTTAGTAAGGATGGAAAGCTATTCAAGTCAACTTTTTATTCAAATTATTATGATAAGATTTACGTTAAATCTAGAGTAGTTCATGAAGTTGTTTATAATGATTTGGTGAAAACTATCAAAATGATTAGTGGTAATAAAGATAGATTCATTGAAATAATGAAAAAAAAACAATCAAAGAAAAATAATGAAAATGAAATCATCCGATTTCAAAAAAGAATTAAGGAAATAGATGTAGAATTCCAGTTGCTTTTTGAAAAATTAATTGCTGAAGAAATTGATGATAATAAATATGAGCTGGAAAATGAAATTCTAAATAATGAACTAAAATCATTAAATAAAAAAATAAATGATTTAGTAATCGAAAAGAAATTATTTGAAAATAAAATGAAAAAGATATATCATTTTGTAGAAACAGTTAATCAAGTTAAAGATGAAAAAGATAAATTAGAAACTATTAGAAAACTTGTATCCAAAATTATAGTTTCAAAGAATGAAGAGAGATTACATTTTAAGATAGTTTATAATTTCGAGTATTAGTAGTAAAGTAGTAGTATAAATGAAATACAGTATTAAACTTATAGATAGATTTACAACATAAAAATTAGATAAGTATCTGTTATTAGGAATATAAATATATAACTGTAATTTTATTTTGAATTCCAATGGATTTAATTGAAATGATTATATAGAACTAATATGTTAAAATGGTTCAATTCTTTTTAAATGTTCAAAATAATTGTAATTAGATAATTTTTTTGTTATACTTTTGGCATAGTAGGCTTACGATACCTTTGATAGTTATCAATTAAAATGCCTAAGGTATGAATAAAACTAATTACATACTCTATTTAGATAAAAACTAAAAGAATTTTTGCACACAATTTAGAAAAGGAGTTGAGTTTTATGATAAGAAAATTTAGCAAATTATTTTTATTTTTTGTTGTGATACTTTTTAGCATCATGTTTTCAGGATGTACATCAAATTCATTTGAAATAAAAAATGGAACATATATTTGTAATGCAGATGAATATTTTGGTGAATTAGATTTAAAAAAAATATCTGAGGAGGAGTTTGTAGGTTCTAATGGTTTGAATGTTTTTAGAGTGAATTATGACGGAGAGTATAGATTCTTTTCAATTAATTTATATGTAACGCCTATAAATAAAGAAGAAAAAATAAATTTAAATTTCAACAATTTAGAAATAGAAGAATTACATAAAATTACGTATAATTATTATTATTTTGTGGATAAAGATGGTCAAATGATTAATATTAATGAAGAATTTATAAGCATTTCCTATATAAGTGATAATGTTATTATAATTAATGACTTTTATAAAAAATTAACTTAGGAGAGTGAAATAGATAATTTGTTATTTTGCTATGATGATGAAGACGAAAAGTAATAATTAATTATATCATAATTTAGAATTAAAAATTTGGTTTAGCTATTTACAATTCAACAAATTCGGTTGGTATGGTTTATCAAAAAATATATATAGTTAAAAACTTAGAAAATCACAACGATGCTTATCTTAACATAGGTAAGAACAATTGTAGTTTTCTAGGTTTTTTTTAATTTTTATAGGTTTATTTTTATTGGAGTAAACATGGATCTATAAGGTTTATATAGTGGTATTTATCTTCTGGAAATCTTTTAATTATTTTGTAAAATGCTTCTCCATATGTACAAAAATCAAATTCACAATAAAATTTCTTAAGATGTCCATTAAAATCTTGGACAAAATAATAATGAAATGTTTTAACAAACCAATAATACCAATTTCTATCTTCATTTTTTTTATCTCAAAATCATTTTCCATTCAATTTGCTTTCTAATCTCATCAATTGCTTTATTTAGATGCTTAATATCATAAAAAGAATTTTTAGGATATTAGTAGTAAGATGTTTTGATGAAGATGTGAGCTAATTGGATTTACAGAACAAAAAAGAATAATAGGTTAAAATACAGATTAATAGTTAGATTATTTGTTGAGATACCGGCATATACAGCTTTCTTACTTAAATCAATATCATATAATGCCAGTCACTATGAAATGCCTATAGGTAGTGGAGTGAGTGCTCTAGCAAAACTATTAATTGATAAAGGTCATATTGTTAGGGGTGTAGATGTTATAAATCATTTTTATACAGAAAATGATTTATATAGCATTAAAATTGAATCATTTGATAATATGATATTAAAACCATCATATGTGTATATTATTGGAAATGCGTATGTTAATCATAGTGTAACAAAATATATAAAATTGAAAAATTATAAATATTATTTTTATCCCCAGTTTATTAGTAAATATTTTAATAATTATAAATTTTTAGCAATTAGTGGTTCTCATGGTAAAACAACAACCACCAAAATGCTAGCATATATGATTCCTAATTCATCCTATATAATTGGTGATGGAACAGGAAGTGGAAAGGGTAATACTAATTTTATTATTGAAGCATGTGAATATCGTAATACTTTTTTAAATTATTATCCTGATATTTCATTAATTTTAAACATTGATTATGATCATCCTGATTTTTTTAGAAATGTTGATGAATATAATTTATCTTTTTTTAAATTAAAAAATCAATCGAAACTAGTGGTAATTAATGGTGATTCCTATCAATTAGATGGAGATAACGTAATAACATATGGACTAGATAATAAAAATGATGTTATTTTTTCATATGAAATTAATAATGATGAAATGATAGTTAAGGTATTAGATTCTTTTTTTGTTTTACCAATTGTTGGTGTACATTTTGCTTATGATTTTGTAGGTGCCTATCTTGTTGCTAAATTATTAGATGTTGAAGATTCATACATTAAAGATAAAATTAAAAGTTTTAAATTACCAAAAAGAAGAATGGAAGAAAAAATAATTAAAGGATGTAAATGTATAATCGATTATGCTCACCACCCAACTGAAATTGATGCAGTAATAAAAACGATAAAAGAGATTGAAAAAAATAAAAAAATAGTTTGCTGCTTTCAGCCCCATACAATTTCAAGAACTGAAGCATTTAAAGAAAATTTTAAAAGAGTATTAGATAAATGCGATTATGTTTATTTATTGCCTATTTTTACAAGTGTTAGAGAAAGTACAAATATTTATGAAGAAAAAAAACTATATGACTTTTTTGATTACAAGGTAATAAACACAATTAATGAAATAAATTTTGATAAAAAAAATCTTTATTTATTCTTAGGTGCAGGTGATATAGATAACCTTGTAAATGACTTTATAAAAACGATTTCATAATTTTTATGGAAATTTATTGAAAAGGAAAATA
>JBJEFS010000046.1:0-3323 GCA_051874325.1 Anaeroplasma sp. | reverse complement strand
ATAAAGGATAACTTATTATTATCCTGAAAATTTTATAATAAAATGAATTTTTATAATCGTAATAAAGAACGTGCTATTTTAAAAAATTATATTTTGCAAAAACAAAGAATTAATATTGTTTTTTCAAAAAAGGGTTACGGAAAAACTGAATTAATAAAATATGTTATTACTAAAGAGTGTGGATTAAAATATATTAATATCAATGCTCACGACATATTTATTAAGGATAAAGCTCCGGATTTTTATTATATGAATTCAATAGCTAAGTCTATTATGCAAGAATTACCAAGAGAATATTTGGATTACCAATTTCTTAAGTTTTATGAGAAAATTCCGGATTTTCAAATATACGTAACTATTCCATTTTTGCAAGTTGGTACTAATATCGGTAAATTTGTAAATTCACTAAAACAATCTATTATAAATTCATTTAATAGGTTTAATGAAAAAGTATATTTGCACATTGAAAATGTCGAAAAAATTGATTCGCAATCATTAAAATTCCTGGTTGAGCTTGTTAATGAAACGGCCAATGTATTCCTTTTCTTTGAATGTATAAGTGAAAAAGAATATTGTTATGAAATGAGTACGTATCTATTAGAAAATCATATAAAGTCAAATTGCTATGAATTACCAAAAATGGATTGGAATTATGTTGAATGTATCCTGCATGATTATAATATATATTTTTCAGAAGAGGACAAAGAAACGTACATATATAATGGTGGCGACATTAAAGCTTTGATGTTTAACAGTAAATTAAACTCTTTTTCTAACCTAAAATTGGAAACTAATGAGCAGTTTATATTAAATTTTTTAAAAGATATTAATATCGGCTTGTCAGACAATAATATTTTTCAAATATTAAATAGTTACAAAGGTTCATTGAATTTGAATTTAGGGCTGAAAGATATATCCAGAATTACTGAAACTCTATTAAAGAATGGATTAATAATAAAAAAAACAGACAAATATTATGTAAATGAACAAGGGGAAAAATTATCAAATGACGAACACCATTATTTGATTACAGAAATTCTTTCCGGTTATTACATTCCTTATATTTTAGATGCTACCACTGATGCATATAACGATACTGCGATTATCGGGTTGCAAATTTTAGTTCCTTTGTATGCTAAAAATGAAGACAAAAGAATTAATAAGATTATTGGTTGTATCGAAAAAATTCTTCCTTCAATATTTTTGAATGAAAAAATCATCGATGTGCTTTATACTGCAATTGAAAAATGTAATGATGAAAATTATATTAAATTAAAAATTATTCTTTTAAAGCTATATGTTAAACTTGGTTGCTATAAAAAAGCTTTTGAATTACTTCCTCAATTTTCGGATAGCAATATAAAAGTAATACTATATTGTACCATATTGGTTCATCTTTTGCCTGAAAATTACGACGTAGAAGGTATTATCAGAGGTTACATTGATAATTCAAATAATAAAGATTTAACTTCTGCTCTGTATACGTGCCTTTTAGGATTTTATATGAGAACAAAATCATCAAAAGATACTATAAAATTTTATGAAGATTTTTGCAAATCCAACAGACTTATAAATGATAGCGATAAACATATCATCGAAAAAAATGTTTCAATTTATTATGAAACTTCTGTTGCCAAAAAAATGATTATCAGTGCATGTAAACATTTTAAGAAGCATAACCAATATAGGCTGGCTATAGGCTCATATATTACCTTATCAACTAGATGTATACAAAACGGTGAATTAAATTTAGGTAAACGTATTCTTATAACTCTTGAAAAAAGCTGGATGATTAATGAAGAAAATCAAGCATATATTGACAATAATTTATCAGTAATAAGCTTGCTTAATGATTCAATTAATTCAAATACTTTAAGAAGATTAAAAGATACATATTATTTTTGTGAAGATCCGTATTCCAAATTACTAGTAACAAATAATTTGCTTATATATAGTATTAAAGACAATGATTATGTTGCAGCCGGAAAATATGCATCTGAAATAGAAAAAGCAGGATTTAATAAATTTAAATTCGATGATTATTTACATGTAGCATTAACTAATTTAATTTATTATTATTCTTTTACTCGAAATAGTGAAAAAATAAATTTATATATTGATAAATTGCATGAATTATACAAAAGCTGTAATTCAATAGAATTGAAAAAATATATTTCAAAGCAACTTGAAGGACAGCAATTAGATGGTGAAAACAGATGGAAATATTTATCTGATTTCGATTTCAGACCGGCTTTTATGGGGCACTGGTTTATTAATAATTTTGATTATTCATAGAATTATCAATTAATATTTTAATCATTTCATCATAAGAAATTCCGCAATCTTTTATAGCAGAATAAAACATTCCGCTTGATGCTACACTGCAATCAGGGGATAGTTCCATTATGTACAGTTTGTTATTTATGTCTATTCTGCAATCAATCCGCATAAATTCTACTTTATCAAACGATTGAAATAGTTTTATCATTTTTTCTTTATTAATATCATCAATGAGGTTTGAATGAATATATCTTTTTTTAGATTTATCAATTTTTTTAGTTTCTAATCCATAAATTTCAAAACTAAAAAAGCTTTTATTATTAAGAACGAGCTGGGTTTCATTACTCAATAATATCTCATTTTTATTTCCGATAATAACAAAGGATATTTCGTATCCGGGAATATATTCTTCAATAAGAATCGGCATTTTTTGATAACTGTATAATTTTTTTACATATTCTTTAGTTTCTTCAAAATTATATTTTACTGATTCTTCGGAAATACCGTTAGAACCACCGCCGAAATTAGGTTTTACCACAACCGGAAAATTCAAGTTCATTATTTCATCAAATTCTGTTTCATTATCCGGAGAATAAATAATTATACCCGGTACCGGAATTAATCCGAAATGTTTTATATATGCTTTTGACAAGTATTTATCATTGCAAATTATATGTGTATAAGGATCAGCTCCCCAATACTTGGTATGGTTTGCTTTGCAAATAGATGGAATTATCGATTTTGAATCTGATTCAGCAATCCCGTAGTATGTAGTTATAACAAAAGCATCTTTGTTATTTGTAATATACTCACAGGCATCTGTTACCGAATATGTTACATACACACTATCAAATATTTTATTTAATGCATCTATCATTTCGTTTTTTGCCGAAAGACTATTTCCTTCGCCATCTTTTCTTTTTATTGAATATTCTTTTCTATTCTCACATTCATCAGTAATAAATAATGCTTTTTTCATAAAAATATTAGGATAATAATAAGTTATCCTTTATATGATTTGCAAAAATAAAAGGTGTACTATG
>JBJEFS010000045.1:0-15199 GCA_051874325.1 Anaeroplasma sp. | reverse complement strand
AGATAAAAACCTAGATAATTAATGATGATTTTATCACTGTTTTCGTGTATAATATGAAAGAGGTGTTTAAAATGGATAAAAGCTTTTTACAGGAACTTTTAAAAATCGAATCTCCATCTGGATTTGAGTTTGGTTTTCAAAAGTATATTATGGAATATATGAAGCCTTATACAGATAATTTTATAACAAATCATAGTGGCAATGTTATATCAGTATTAAATAATAATTCAAAAATAAAAATTTTATTATCAGCTCATGCTGATGAAATAGGATTAATTATTTCTGATATACTTCCAAATGGAAAAGCCAAGGTTACTTCTGCTGGTGGTATAATGGCTAATATGTATATTGGACACAAGGTTTGTGCAATAACATTGGATGGTAGAAAGGTTCCAGGTATATGTGAAGTTTTTAATGGTTGTTTTGATAAAAAAATTCATGCTGATGAATTGACTATTGATTTTGGCTGTGAATCCAAAGAGGAAGCACTAACATTGGTTAGGCCAGGAGATTATGTAATATTTGATGAGGTTTATAGAGATTTATTTGGAAGTAGGTTTACTTCGAAGGCCCTAGATGATAAAATAGGTTGCTTTGTAATTTTAGAAGCTCTAAAAAAGGCACGTGAAATAAAAGCAGAAAATTGTGTATATGCTTTAACATCCGTTGGAGAAGAAACGACTATGAGAGGTGCAAGCTTTGCAGGATATATGGTAGAGCCTAGCTTAGCTATTGTTGTTGATGTTACTTTTGATACGAATACACGTGAAAATAATGGTTGTGGCAATGTCAAATTAGGTGGTGGGCCTGTTTTGTGCCATAGTTCCATTGTGAATAAAAAATTAAATAAAAAACTTGAAGAAATTGCTTCAAAGCATTCTATAAATTTGCAATATGAAGTAGCCGTAGGAAGAACTGGAACTGATGCAGATAGAATTTATTATACAAAAGAGGGCATTCCAACTGCATTAGTATCAATACCTCTTAGATATATGCATTCTCCAAGTGAAATGTGCGACTTAAAGGATGTTCAAGATTGCATAGATTTATTAGCCTATTTTATTAAAGAAATTGAAGAAATTAATTTTAATCCATATGAGGAGTGAGTATAAAATGAGATTTGAAGATTATAAATATGAAAGGCCAAATTTTGAAAAAATAGCTGATAGATTATTAGAAATAAAAACTTTAATTGAATTAACAAGTGATATAGATGCATTAAAAAAGCTTATTGAGGAATCTTTTTCTATTAAGAGAAATTATGATACAATGACTACACTTGTTTATATTAGGAATTCAATTGATACTAATGATATATTCTATGAAAAGGAAATGGAAGTTATTCAGGAGGAATCAAATAAGATTTCTTCAAGTGATAACGAGTTAAAAAAAGCTTTAGTTAATCATAATTGTAGAGAAGAATTAGAAAATATTTATGGTTCCTATTGGTTTAAAATGATGGAATTATCATTAAAAACATTTGATGATTCAATTATAGATTTATTGATTAAAGAGAGTAAGCTTACCACTGAATATGACAAAATTATGGCAAGTGCGCAAATTGAGTTTAATGGGGAAATAAATAATTTAAACAAATTAAGAAAATATTTGTCTAATAATAATCGTCAAACAAGAAAAAATGCAGCAATTAAGATAAATGAGTTTTTAAAAGAAAATGAAGAAAAGATAGATAATATTTTTGATGATTTAGTAAAAACAAGGCATCAAATGGCAATTAAGCTTGGATATAAGAATTTTATTGATTTAGGCTATGCTAGAATGGGTAGAACTGATTATAATGCTTTAGATGTAGCAAAATATAGAAAGCAGGTATTAGATTCTTTGGTCCCTATTGCTAATGATATCATTATGCAAAATGCTAAAAAAATTGGTATTTCAAAACCAAAATTTTACGATTTAGGCCTAGAATTTTTAGATGGTAATCCAACTCCTAAGGGTAATAAAGATGAATTGGTTGCAAAGGCATTGAAGATGTATACTGAAATGTCTTCTGAAACAGGAGAATTTTTTAATTTTATGATTGATCATAATTTATTAGATTTAGAAACTAAATTAGGAAAGAAAAATGGTGGATATTGTACATACATTTCAGACTATCAATCTCCTTTTATATTTTCAAATTTCAATGGTACTAGTGGAGATGTTGATGTTTTAACTCATGAAGCTGGACATGCTTTTATGGCATATGAGAGTTCAACTATAAATAAGAATCCAGAGCTTTGCTGGCCAACTAGTGAAGCATGTGAAATCCATTCTATGTCAATGGAATTCTTATCTTATCCGTGGATGGAATTATTTTTTGAAGATGATACTAAAAAATATAGAATTTCTCATACAAATGAGGCTTTAACATTTATTCCTTATGGTGTTTGTGTTGATCATTTCCAGCATTTAGTTTATGAAAATCCTAATGCTACACCAGCCGAAAGAAAGGAAATGTGGAAGCGTTGTGAAAAGCTATATACACCATGGAGAGATATGAGTGAACTAGAAATGTATGATAAAGGTGCATTTTGGTATAATCAATCTCATATATTTCAAACTCCATTTTATTACATTGATTATACATTAGCACAAGTATGTGCGTTGGAATTCTATTGTGACTCAATAGATAATAGAAAAGAAACTTGGGATAGGTATGTTGCTTTATGTAAATTGGGAGGTACAAAATCATTTGTTGATTTAATCTCTACTGTAGGATTGCATAATCCATTTAATGAAGGTTCAATTGATTCTATAGTTAAAAGATTAAAACCAATTATTGATTCATATGAGTAGAATTGGAGGGGTATCTCTATATGAAAAATGAAGTAATAAAATATAGAAAATCACTTAGAATGACTCAAGAGGATTTAGCAAAAAAATTAGGAGTTACAAGACAAACTATTATTTCAATAGAACAAGGA
The DNA here is from genome assembly GCA_051874325.1 of Anaeroplasma sp. GTDB lineage: Bacteria > Bacillota_I > Bacilli_A > Acholeplasmatales > Anaeroplasmataceae > Anaeroplasma. The sequence goes on along the minus strand of JBJEFS010000045.1, from coordinate 12,272 downwards.
AAGTATATTGCCTCTTTGACACTAGCTTTAAAAATGTCGAAAATATTTAAAGCTAGTGTAGAAGATATATTTATTCTTGAGGAGGTTGATTAAGATGGACAATTTAGAGAAAATGCGTCAAATCACAAAGAAAAAGCTAATAGTTATGATACTATCAACAGCATTACCATTGCTAATAGTTTTGGTAATGCAAATTGGAAATTTTAAAATAAGTGAGGGCTCAATATTTTCAGATTTACCATATTTACCATGGATAATATGCGTTATTTTTGAATTATATTTATTATTTAAAATTATAAAATATGCACGTATATTAAAAAATGATGAATTTGCTAATCAAATTATCATCAAGAGACATGACGAAAGAAGAAAATATATTGTTTTAAAGAGTAATGCATTAGTTGCTAAAATATTTATCTATGTTATGGGTGTTGTCATAATATTTACAGCTTTTGTTGATATGAATATTTTTTGGCCTTGTTTAAGTATTTTTATTGCATTTATGATTATTCAGATTATCGTAACTGCTTATTATAATAAAAAGTATTAATGAAGGGAAATGTACCATTTATGAAGAAACTTGGATCATTTCTTTATCAAAATTTTTTTGTTGACCTTTTAGGTTTACTTCTTTTGGTACTATCATTTTGTGTTTCACCACCAATTGATACACTAAAGGGATTTGTAACTATTCTATTTAGTCCATCAATTCTATTGACTGATTATGTTTATATATCATGTTTAGGTGCTGCCCTATTTAACGCAAGCATTATGCTTTTCTTTAATTTAATGATGATTAGATTATTAAAATTGAAGATGTCAGGACCAGTATATGCAAGCTTAATGATTGTATTTGGGTTTTCCTTTTTTGGTAAAAATTTATTAAATACCCTACCAATTTATTTAGGTATATTTTTATTTTCGGTTTATAAGAAAACTCCATTTAAAAATCTTATTATTGCAATCCTTTTATCAACAGGGTTAGGTCCATTAGTTAGCTATACCATGTTTGGTTTTGGACTACAATATTATATATCTATTCCATTAGGAATCCTATGTGGAGTTGCTTCAGGGTTTATTATTCCAGCATTTACTGCACATACATTGTCATTTCATGAAGGTTATAACATATATAATACAGGTTTTGCCTTAGGTATTATTGCCGCAATGTTCAATGGATTGTTCATTTTATTTGGGTTAAAAAGCAATACTTTAGGTTATTTATTGGGATATGATAATACTAATCAAATCATTTTCTATATTCTTTTATATTCAATCGCGCTATTCTTCATCATTATTTCTTTAGTGGCTGATCGTAATGTTATTACTAATTACTTTTTACTACTTAAAAGTTCGGGTAGATTGATTAGTAATTATTCAAAGGATTATGGGACAGCAGCCGTTTTATTAAACTTTGCAATCCTTGATATTGTTATAACATCAATATTTGCAATTTTTGGAATACCAATGAATGGTATTATATTTGGAAGTATTTTATCAATTTTAGGCTGCTCGGCATTTGGTTTACATATTCGCAATGTTTATCCAGTTTGGTTAGGGTGTTTTATATCTATAGCCATAAAAATGGTTGTAAATGGTGATTTGGGAATAATTGATAGTAAATTATACTTTAATTTGTCGTATGAAACATATTTTAGTACATTTGTTGCTTTTATTTTTGCAAGTGGTATTGCCCCTATAAGTGGAAAATATGGTTTGATTTATGGTTTGGTTGGTGGTTTTATTCACATTGTATTTACACCTTTAGTTTTACCATTTCAAGGTGGGTTTGATTTATATAATAATGGTTTTTCAGCAGGCTTTGAGGCTTCAGTTTTAGTTGTATGTGCTGAAAAAATATTTAATAAGGAGAGAAAGCATGCAAGAAAATCAAAAAATAAGTAAAATTATTAATGAGTTATCTTTATATTTTTTTGATAATATTTCATTTAATTTAAATATAGAGGTAAAGGAATATGATGAAGAGGTTGTTATTACCTTTATCACTGAATTATTAGATGAAGAAACTCAAAAATTTCTATATGATCAATTATCTGAAGAACGTAATTATGAAATAGAAAATTATGGTTGGGAATTAGTAGGTGAAGGAGATTCTGGTGACGATTTAGAGTTAATTGGTACTTTAGTTGATGAAATGAATATTACTGAAGAAAATGGCAAATCTGTAATTACATTAGTTAGGTATATGTGAGGTGTCTAATCATGAAAATAAGTAAAGAAAATAAAGTACTATTGATTGGTTTATTTATCTCAATTATTACATTTATAATCATTAGTATAATAGTTTATAATAGTGGAGGTATAACCGTTGCTGATGTAGCTGTAAGAGATTTAGCTTATAGCGTTAGAGGTGAAAAATATGGATTCTGCTATTGGTTCTTTAGGATTATTACTGAAATTGGAAATCTATATTTTATAGTATTTTTAGTTATAGTTGCTGCTTTATATACTAAAATGGATAACAGATTCTTTGTTTTTGGATTTGGTTTGATTTTAGCAACTTTATTGAATATGGCATTCAAGGATATTTTTATGAGAGAAAGACCTCTATTAGAAATGAGATGGCAAAATGAATCCTCATACAGCTATCCATCTGGACATTCAACAAATGTTGGCTTTTATTTACCATTCATAATGTATGTATTTTATAAGTCTAATTATAAGAGAAATGTAAAAATTACTTCTTATATAGTATCTAGTATATTAATTTTATTAATTGTTATATCTCGATTAATTTTAGGAGTACATTATTTTACTGATATTTTAGGTGGATTAAGCTCTGGATTAGCAGTTAGCTTTGCTTGTATGCTTTTATTAAAATTATTTAATAAAAATAATATATTAACTAAACCTTTAATTTTAACAAAGAAAGAGAAAGTATTAGATGAAAAAGTTGTTAATTAGCTTATATTTTTTACTATGTATATTTTTAACATCATGTAGCACTGCTTTAGTTGTTCAATCCACTGCGCCAATTATAGTTATGGATACATTTGTATCTATTACATTTTATAATGTGGATAATTATGAGGAATACTATCAAGGTGTAAAAAAAATATATAATGATGTTAATAGAGTATGTAGTGATTATGAATCGAATTATTTAAATAATAGTATATATGATTTAAATGTCAAAAGATGTATTGAGGCTGATGAATTATTAATAGATATTATTGAAACAGCATTAACTATTTGTGAAGAAACTAATGGTTATTATAATCCATTCGTTGGTAGATTGACACATCTATGGAAGGATGCTATTAATATGAATCAAATATTAGATAGCAAAATCATTGATGAAGAGTTGACAATTATTAATTCCACATCTATTAGTATTGAAAATAACAAAGTTTCCTTAATTGGAGAAGGTAATTTAGATTTAGGTGGAATTGCAAAAGGATATGCAACTGAGCTTGCTAAAAAATACTTAGATTCTAATAAAGTGACAAGCTATATCTTAGATGCTGGTAATTCAAATATTGTAGCTGGAACTAAAAATGGTAGGAATTTTATTATTGGATTAACAGACCCAATAACTAGAAATACTTTTGCTAAATTAAAGGGTACTAATTTAACAATAGGAACTTCTTCAATTCAATATCAAAGAATGCAAATTAATGATTATTATTACCATCATTTAATTAATCCTCATTCAGGAATGCCAGAAAATAAATATGATAGTATAAGTGTATTATGTGATAATAGTATTATTGCTGATGCCTATGCTACAGCATTTTTTTCAATGGATTTGGATGATATAAAAAGAATTATTGAAAAACAAGACATTGATGTTATAATATTAAAAAACAGTGAGATTATTTTTCAAACGTTAGGAGATGAATATTATGCGTAAATTTAAGAATGATGTCTTTTTAATTGCAGGAATATTTGTTGTTCTTTTAATAGGCTTAATCGTTTATGGATTTGTTACATCAAAGAGTGGTAAACAGGCTGTTGTATATAAGGACTCTGAAATAATGATGACTATTGACTTAGATGAAAATAATGAGTATATTATTCAAGGTGAAATATCTGAGCTCATAATTATTGTTTCTGATGGCAAAATTAAGGTCAAAGAAAGTGGATGTGAAAATCAATATTGTGTATTAGATGGCTATATATCACGTGAAAATGAAGTGATAGTATGTTTACCTAATCATATTTATATTAAGATTATAGGAAGTGAATAATCTTGAATAAGACGCTTAAAAGGTGGATGATTATTGCTATGCTAACTGCAATGGCAATAGTATTAAGCATTATTGATTCGTTTATTCCATTAATGGTTCCAGGAGTAAAACTTGGATTAGCTAATGTTATTATATTGATAATGCTTTATGAATTTAAGCCAAGTGAGGCTTTATTGACAGATATTTTAAGAATTTTATTAGTTGGAATTATAAGGGGTACTTTGTTTACACCGACCTTTTTAATGTCTTTTTCTGGTGGTGTTTTTTCATTTTTAGTTATGTTTATTTTTAGCAGGATTAAAGCTTTTTCTCCTATTGGAGTGAGTGCAATTGGGGCGGTTTTTCATTCAATTGGACAAATTATTATTGCAATGATGGTACTTGATACAAAAGAGGTTATTGTTTACTTGCCATATATTGGTTTATTGTCTTTATTAACAGGCATTCTATCAGGTATAATTACAAGAATTTATTTGAAAAGAAGCATTACAGCAAGATTTGTTAAAAATTAGGGAGTTTATTATGGTAGAATTTATATTGAATTGGTTGGAGTCAAATTTTAATTTTAATGGTATTGAAAATATATATCGTTCGATTACTAATATAATACTTTATACATTTAGTTTTTTACTATCCTATAGGACAATTTATACTCTTATAGGTTTTTTTTGCAAAGCTAAGAAGTTTTCAAGTAAAGAAATGAAAATGACATATGCATGTTGTATTGCAGCTAGGAATGAAGAAAAAGTAATAGGTAAGCTAATTGAAAGTATATATAAACAAACCTATTTACCTTCAAAGGTGAGAATATATGTTGTTGCTGATAATTGTACAGATAAAACAGCTGAGATTTGTAGAAATCTTGGAGCTATAGTATATGAAAGAAATGATAAAAAGCATGTTTCAAAAGGATTTGCTTTACAGTATTTATTTGAATGTATTGATAAAGATTATGGAATAAATAGTGTAGATAATTATTTATTTTTTGATGCAGATAATTTGTTAAAACCTGATTTTATTGAAGAAATAAATAATGCAATGGAAACGGGATTTGATGTATGTACTTCTTTTAGAAATATTAAGAATTTTAATACAAACATTATTTCTGCAGGCTATGGTATCCATTTTTATAGGAATACTTTAATAGGCCATAGACCAAGATCTATTTTTGGTACTTCAACATGTGTTACAGGTACTGGCTATGCAGTAAAATCTACGCATTTAGTTAATGGATGGAATCATACTAATTTGACAGAAGATACTGAGTTTTCTACAATTTCTGTTTCCAATAATTTGAGTATAGGATATTGTGAAGCAGCAGAGGTATATGATGAACAACCAACTAATTTTAAAACAATGTGGAAACAAAGGGTTAGATGGGCAAGAGGTAGACTTATTAATTTTAAAAATAATTCCCCTAAATTGATTAAGAATCTTTTTAAAGGGAATTTTTGGAGTAAGTATGATATTTTTTGGCAAATGTTTCCTTATGAGTTAATGGTTTTCTTATTATCTATTTTTGTTGAAATATTTGGTGTTATTTTTTCTTTTGTAACTACAGGATCTTTTAATTTTTTTATGATTTTTAAATATTTAGGTGGACTATTAGTTGGTACCTATGTTGGTTCTATTGGAATTGGTATTTTATGCCTTCTAAAAGAAAGAAAAAAATTAAGATGTGGAATAATGAAATGCATTATCTATATTTTATTATGGCCATGGTTTGATTTGTTATCTCTTCCTATTTTAATTTTTGCTGTGTTTAAGAGAGTTAAGTGGGATCCTATAGAGCATAATGATTCTAGAAGTATTGAAGATTTAAATTAATCATTATATTCATATTTTTTTAAAGTATTTCATATACTTTAATTGGTGAATATAATTGAATAACATTAGAATAGATAAAGTACGATACCTAAAAGGAACTGTAAGTATAAGTGGAAGTAAAAATGCAACAATACCTATATTATGTGCATCTTTATTACAGAAAAATTTAGTTTTAGAAAATGTGCCTAATATTTTGGATATTAAAAGATTGATAAGAATTCTAAAGTACTTAGGAAGCGAAATCAAAACTAAAAAGAACAAATTATTTATAAACAATTCAAATATTGAGTATAAGTCATTGACAATTGAGGAATGTAGTTTAATTAGAGGCTCATATTATTTAATACCAATAATGCTAAATTTATTTGGTAAATGTGAAATAACATTACCAGGAGGATGTCAAATTGGAAAAAGACCAATTGATGCTCATTTAGATGCAATAAAGGCATTTGGATATAGTATTAATGAAGAAAGTAATATGTTGATAATTAAAAGGGGAAATATAGCTAATAATATTAAGTATTCTTTGATTAAAGAAAGTGTTGGGGCTAGTATTAATACGATTTTATTAGCTTTGAATTGCGATTATGCTGTAATTGATAATTTAACAATTGAGCCAGAAGGATTAGCTTTAATTGAGTTTTTAAAGCTGATTGGATATAATATTGAACATTTTGATAAAAAGTGTGTATTAAAAAAAGGTAAAAGTATAAATTTAGACGTCAGGTATCGTATTATACCTGATCGTATGGAAGCAATGACGTATATAATTATAGGATTATTATGTGGAAATTTGAAGATTAAAAATGCTGAATATAATCACATGAAGTATCCAATTGATTTGCTTGTTAAAAATGGTTTTAATATTAAAATATATAAGAATAATATTATTGCGAAGCTTTCTTCGGGTAACTGTTTTAGTTTTGAAACAAAGCCATATCCTTTTTTTCCAACAGATATGCAACCACTTATTGGAGTTTTAATGGCTTTTTCAAAAGGCTCTTGCACCATTATAGAAAACATTTTTGAAAGTCGTATGCAAATTTATAAAGATCTTTCTAAAGCCGGTGGATCAATAAATGTAATTGATAATAAGGCTTATGTTATAGGGTCAAATGATTATGATTTTATCAAGGGAAATGCATATGATTTAAGACAAGGTGCTGCCCTACTTGTGGCTAGCTTAAAGATTGGTGGAATAGTAAGTAACACTAAGATTATTGAAAGAGGATATGCAGATATATACAAAAAATTAAAAAAAATAGGTGTAAAATTCACTTTATTTTAAAAAATACTTGTTATTAAATTTTTAATGTGTTAAAATACATTGGAAACTTTCTATGACTTTAGTCATGGCGGAAGGAGTGTATGTAGAAATGAAGAAAGATATTCATCCAAATTACAAGACAGTTACTGTAACTTGTACTACATGTGGTAGCACATTTGAATCTGGTTCAGTTTTAGACGAGATTCGTGTTGATACTTGCTCAAATTGTCATCCATTTTATACTGGTAAGCAAGCATTTACTCAAGCAGATGGACGTGTTGAGAAGTTCAATAAGCGCTACGGTTTAAAGAAATAATTAATAGAAATTAAAGGAGCTGTAATGAATTATAATCAAGGAGTTATAGCTCCTTTTTTCTTTTTATAAAATTATGTTTTTATTCATTTCTTGCTTTTTATTGATTTTGTTATTTATTTTTAAAAATGTTATGGTATAATTTAATGAAAGATTTGTTACAAATATTAATTATATAATTAGAATTGGAGAAGTATTATGAATTATTATGCTGATAAAAAAGGATGGGTTGAGGCTATTGTCGGCCCAATGTTTGCTGGAAAAACAGAAGAATTAATTAGAAGAGTAAAAAGAATGGATTATGCAAGGAAAAAATATATGATATTTAAGCCTGCAATTGATAATAGATATTCAAAAACAGAGATTGTGAGTCACAATATGAAGGCACTTAATGCAATAAGTATTAGTCATGGAAGTGATATTAAAAGACACTTAAAAAAGGATACTCAAGCAATTGTTATCGATGAAGTGCAATTTTTTGATGATTCTTTAATAAAATACGTTAAAGAATTAGCTGATGAAGGCTATAGAGTTATTTGTGCAGGGTTAGATACAGACTTTAGAGGTGAACCATTTGGTGTGGTAGGTCCCATTATGGCTATAAGTGAAAAAGTAACAAAATTAACAGCTATATGTTCAGTTTGTGGTGAAGAAGCTACAAGAACGCAAAGAATAATTAATGGGCAACCAGCTTTTTATGATGATCCAACTATTTTAGTTGGTGAAAAGGAGAGCTATGAAGCAAGATGTAGATGTTGCCATATAGTTTTGTCTAGTAATGAAAAAAAATAAAGATGAGTATTATATGTCTCTTGCAATTAAAGAAGCATTAAAATCTAAGGAAATAAATGAAGTTCCTGTTGGATGTATAATTGTTAAAGAGGATAAAATTATTTCTAGAGGTCATAATAAAAGAGAAACATTACATTCAAGCTTAGCTCATGCTGAAATTTTAGCAATAAAAAAAGCATGCAATAAAATGAATGATTGGCGTTTGGAGGGATGTACTATGTATATTACGTTAGAACCATGTGTTATGTGTAGTGGAGCCATCATTCAATCAAGAATTCCTAATGTTGTATATGGTGCAAGGGATTATAGATTTGGCACTCATGTTAGCAAGATTAATTTGTTTGATGTTAAGTTTAATCATTATGTTAACATTTATGGTGGCATTTTAGAAAAAGAATGTTCAGATTTGTTAACTTCTTTTTTTAGTGATCTTCGTAAAAAGTCTTGAAATAGATAGCTTGTTATGATAAAATAAACAACGTCCTTAGTCAATTATTTACGGTGAACCAGGTCAGGATCGGAAGGTAGCAGCCTTAAGCTTGTAGGTGATGTGATTAAGGCGTTTTTTTATAATAAAATCCACTAGTCTTACTAGTGGATATTTTTATATTTTTCTTGTATAATTTTTTAACCATTCCTTTTCGTTATCAGTTAATCCAGGGCTTACTTTATCAAATACCATTTGATGATAATTATTAAGCCATTCTTTTTCATCCTTTGATAATAACGAAACTTTTATGGCATCTAAATCTATTGGAGCATAAGTTATGGTTTCAAAACCTAAAAATTCTCCAAATTCAGAAGTACCTTTTTCAATGCATAGCATCTCATTTTCTATTCGGATACCATATTTATTTTCTAAATATATTCCTGGTTCATTTGTTGTTATCATACCAGGTTGAAATTTGGCTGAGTCATTTCTTTCTGGTACAATCTGCCATCTAAAGCCATTGGGTGCTTCGTGAACTGAAAGTAAGTGACCAACTCCATGACCAGTGCCACATTTATAGTCAATTAAAAGCTTCCAAATAGGCCCTCTTGCAAGAATATCAAGGTTTTGACCATTTACTCCTTTTAAGAAAATTGCCTGTGATAAATTGATTAAAGATTTTAAGACAGTTGTAAAATGAACCTTCATTTCGTCTGTTATTTTACCCAAAGCGAGTGTTCTAGTTATATCTGTCGTACCACTTAAATAATGCCCTCCACTATCAATTAATAAAAATCCTGGTTCATTTATTTTATAATCTGTTTCAGGCGTTGCACTATAATGCATCATAGCACCATGATCCTTAAAGGCACAAATTGTTGAAAAGGATAAATCAATAAAACCTCGGTTTTCTTTTCTTAATTTTTCTAAATAATTTGACACTGATATTTCAGACATTTCAATAGTTGTATTATAATTAATTTTTACATAATACATAAATTTTGTAAAGGCAATACCATCTTTAATATGAGCAGCTTTAGTGTTTTTTATTTCTGTTTTGTTCTTAATTGCTTTTAGTATTAAAGTTGGATCCTGTTTATTTATAATTGTATTTTGTTCTGTTAAATTTGCATAAATTGTATAATTTACCTTGTTACAATCAAACATTATTCTTTTATTTTTAATTGTTTTTATATATTCAAAGATTGAAAAATAAGGCTTAATTATAATATCATTTTCTGTAAGGTATTTTTCAATTGTTAAATCAATTTTTTGTAAATCAATAAATAAAATCGTTTGAGATGGTGTAATAATTGTATATGATAAAAATACAGGAGTATGTTCTACATCATTTCCCCTTAAATTATAAAGCCATGCCTGATCTTCTAGTGCAGAAATAATATACATATCAGCATTTTCTTTATTAATTTCTTTCTTTATATCAACAAGCTTACTTTGATATGTTCTTCCTGAATAGTATGTATCTAATTCATAGATAAGAGAAAAAGGCATTTCAGGTCGATTAGTCCAGATCTTATCTACTAAATCTAAATCATAAATGATGTTTACATTTAGATTTATTTTACTTTTAAGCATATTTACAAAGTTGGCACTTAGTAATCTTCCATCAAATCCTAGTGTGCTTCCATCTTTTAAGTAATCCGCAAGAAATTCTATTATAGTTGGTACATTAATTTGTCCCATTTTCATTAATTCAATTCCTGTTTTTTCAATTTGCTTTTGGGCTTGGATAAAATATCTTCCATCTGTCCATAGATATGCTTTATCCTTTGTAACTAAGAGTGTGCCAGCAGATCCAGTAAATCCGCTTAAATAGGCTCTTGATTTAAAATAATCACTTATATATTCACTACCATGAAAATCTGAGGTCGGTATAATGTAGGCATCATATCCTTCGGTAGTCATTAGTTCTTTAAATTTATTTATTAATTCCATAAAATATTTCCTCCGGTTAACATTATATCATTAAATTTATAAAAAAGTAATATTCTCATAATGTATTATTAAAAGTAACTTTTTATAGCAATATGAAATTGTTTTCAGCAATTGAAGTTTATTAAAAAAAAAGTTATAATGAATAATAAATAAGAACAGTATTAAAAGAAGGGAGAATAAAAATGGATTTTGGCTTTTTTGGAGTAGTTGATATTATTCTTTTAGTTTTTGCAATTGTTTTTATGGCAATAGGCTATAAAAAAGGCTTTATGAAAAAGGTATTATCCTTTTTTGGAATTATTGCAATATTAATCTTTAGTTTTATATATTGTGGTCAATTTTCTCAATTTATGATTCATAATAATATAATTTATCCTGCAATTAATGGAAATATAGTAAATAATATAGAATCATATATGGTTTCTAATGGAATATCAGAGCTTACTGTATCTGAAGTATTATCAAAAGCATTAAATATTCCTGATTTTATAGCTAATATGATAGTTAATGCAATTGGAAATCCAGAGCCTAGTGAAGTGATTACAAGTGTTGCTAATTATTTATCTACTACACTTATGAATATAATTTCATTCTTTATCTTATTTATTGGATTGATAATAATTTTAGGCTTATTGAAGCTTATTACTAATGTTTTACGAACAAATGTACTGATTAGAGTAACTGATGGAATATTAGGCATATTATTATATATAGCTATATATGCTGTGATTGTTTCAATAGCATTTTATATTTTGTCTTTATTAATGAATCAAGAATGGTTTAGTGGAGCAAAGAGTTGGTTAGAAGTAGATATGCAATTAAATACAGATGAATTTAGATTATCTAAGACAATTTATAATGGAAACATAATCAAAGCACTACTTGATATGATATTCTAATTATTTGTGCTAAGAACTTTATGAAGCTCTTAGCTTTCTTTTTGTTTAATATTGCGATGGGCTTAGCAATCTTAATCTTGTTGACATTTAGATGAACCCCGTAAGGGATAAAAGTAAATCAAACCATAATAAAACCTCATCCAAGAGTTATAGCTCAAGGGTGAGGTTGTTTTGTTTTTTTATAATTAAATTTGTTGTGGATATTTTTTGCATAATCTACAACATCATTTAAAAACTATTTTATGAATAGCTAAAGAAATAAGAATCTAAAAATAATGTATTTATAATTTATTATGATAAACTGTAATAACCCTAGCTTCATTATTATCAAAATTACACCCTAAAGAACAAAGATATTCCTTTTCGTCTATCATAATTGTAATATCAAAAATTAATTCTGGTGCTTTTGAATAATCATTTTTATATAAATGATATATCTGATTTTTTATGATAGATTTGAAACACAAATCACATAGTTTATCTTTTCAATTGAAATGTTTGCATGATTTAACTCATACTTATATTTTTCCTCAGTAATAATAATTTTAGGATAGTCTCTAATATCTATATCAAAAAA
>JBJEFS010000044.1:0-3391 GCA_051874325.1 Anaeroplasma sp. | reverse complement strand
TTATATCATATTTGTAATCAAAAAACAAATATGGTGTCTATTCGACACCATATAAAAGTATTTATTTTACAAACTCAATTATTGCATTTGACATATCATCAATCATTTTGTCATTCATTCCTGGATAAACACCAACCCAGAATGTATTTTCCATTATATGATTTGTAACACTCAAATCACCAACGACTCTATATCCTTCACCAGTTCTTCTCATTTCATCAAAGCAAGGATGCTTCACTAAATTACCAGCAAATAGCTTTCTTGTTTGAATTTTCTTTGTTTCAAGATATTTAGTTAATTCCACACAAGAAATTCCTTCTTTTACAGTGATTAAGAAACCAAACCACGATGGATCAGAATTTGGACATGCCTCTGGTAAAATTATCTTATCAGTAACAACCTCTAAATTCTTTCTTAATCTTGCCCAATTATGCTTTCTTCTTTCAACAAATTCAGGGAATTTTTCAAGCTGTGCAACACCAATTGCTGCTTGCATATCAGTTACTTTTAAGTTGTATCCAAAATGAGAATATGTGTATTTATGATCATATCCCTTCGGTAATTCACCATATTGTCCATCAAATCTATGCTTACAATAATTATCAACACCTGATGGACATACACAATCTCTTCCCCAATCTCTAAATGATTTAGCAATACGATATAATTTCGGATTTGTTGTATAAACTGCTCCTCCCTCACCCATTGTCATATGATGTGGTGGATAAAAAGATGAGGTTCCGATATCACCAATAGTACCTGTAAATTTCTTTACTCCATTAATTGTATATGTAGATCCTAATGCATCACAATTATCTTCAATTAACCATAGATTGTGCTTATCACAAAATTCCTTCACTGCACTCAAATCAAACGGATTACCTAATGTATGAGCAATCATTACAGCCTTAGTTTTAGAAGATAAGGCAGCCTCCAACATCGTAACATCAATATTATATTGAGGTATAGTCACATCAACAAATACAGGTATTGCTCCATAATTTATAATTGGAGTAACTGTTGTTGGAAACCCACATGCCACAGTTATTACTTCATCACCACGTCTAATTGCTCTATCACCTAATTCTGGTGCTGTTAAAGTCATAAAAGCAAGTAGATTTGCTGATGAACCAGAATTAACCAATAGAACTGGTGAGCTTATGCCTAAATACTTTGCCATATCATGCTCAAATTGATCACAATATCTACCTGAAGTTAACCAAAACTCAAGTGATGAGTCAACTAAGTTTACCATTTCTTTTTCATCAAATACCCTTGCTGCATAAGTAATTCTGTCACCGGTTTCATATTCTTTTTTAATATGATTTTCTTTATAGTACTGTTTTACTAGTTCTAAAATTTGTTCCTTAGTTGTCATCTTACTCTCCCATTAAATTAAAAAATTCATTTATTTGTTTATCCATTACCTTAGGAATATCATTTTTATTAGTCAAATACATCTGCGTCCATTCAGAGATTTTTTCTAAAGCCTCATCAATATGCCATCTTGGAGTCCATCCAAAAGTATTTTTTATTTTTGTACAATCTAGCTTTAAGAAATTTGCCTCATGTGGACCACCCACATTTTCTGTAAACCATGATAAATTATTCCCCCATGCCTTACAAAATTTTGTCATCAATTCACCTGTTGTTACACAATCACAATCATCTGGACCAACATTGTAATAGCCTTGATATTTTAAATCATTATACTGAGCTTCAACAATTTTTAAATAAACTGCTAGAGGTTCTAATACGTGTTGATATGGTCTAGTAGAATTGGGATTTCTAACTAAAACATTTTGACCTTTTTCAATTGAACGAATTGCATCAGGTATTATTCTATCATTAGCAAAATCTCCACCACCTATAACATTTCCAGCACGTGCTGTTGAAATAGCGCATCTATTATCTGTAAAAAAAGATTTTTTATAGCTATGTGTCACAAGCTCACTGCATGATTTTGAATTACTATATGGATCATATCCATCAAGTGGCTCATCTTCTTTAAAACCATGATTTTCTAATTCATTATTCTCATAAACTTTATCTGTTGTTATATTTAAAAAAGATTTTACACAATTATGTAATCTAATACACTCTAAAACATTTACCGTACCTAATACATTTGTCTCATATGTATATTTTGGATCCTTATAGGAATCTCTAACGATAGGTTGAGCAGCTAAATGAAAAACTAATTCAGGTTGATATTTTTCAAATGTTGAATTTAATTTATCATAATCACGAATATCACCTATTATTGATATCATCTTATCTTCAATCTGTGATAATGAAAATAAGTTTGGATTTGTTGGTGCAACCAAAGAATAGCCAATAACCTTAGCTCCAGCATTAATAAGTATCTTACATAGCCATGAGCCCTTAAAGCCTGTATGACCTGTAACTAATACCACTTTCCCTTTATAAAATTTCAAATCTAAGTCCATTAATCTTCCCAAACCTTCCATGGAGCATTTCCACTTTTCCATATCTTTTCAAGCTTCTCTTTTTCTCGTAATGTATCCATACATTGCCAAAAGCCACGATGAACATATGCATTAAGCTGATTATTTGCAACTAATGTATTAAGAGGCTTTGCTTCAAAAGGCATTTCATCACCATCAATCAAATCAAAGATTTCAGGTTGCATAACCATAAAACCAATATTAATCAAATCTCCATCAAAATCTGATTTTTCTCTAAAAGCATTGACAGATCCATCTGGATTTAAATCTATAACTCCTTTAGATTGTCCAAAATTATATACAGTCATTGTTCCCAATTTACCAGATCTTTTATGTGATTCTAATAAATCATGTACATTAATATCCCCAACAGCATCACCATATGTTAACAAGAATGGCTCATCCCCAATATATTTTTGTATTCTTTTTATTCTACCACCTGTTTGTGTATTTAAGCCTGTATCTACAACTGTGACTCTCCAATCATCTTTTGATACGTTATGAATGATTCTTTGATTTGACTGCATATCAAAGGTAACATCATTATTATATAAAAAGTAATGAGCAAAATATTCCTTGATTACCTTTTGTTTATATCCAGCACAAATAATAAATTCTTTAAACCCTTGAGCCGCATATATTTTCATAATATGAACTAATATTGGCAACTCACCAATTTCTATCATAGGCTTAGGTTTTAAATGTGACTCTTCACTAATTCTTGTTCCCAAGCCACCAGCTAAAATTACTACTTTCATACAATATTAATATCATTAAATTAGAGTAAACTAATTAAATAATACTTACTCCTTCCAATATAATTTATATAAGCTTATGCCAACAAATCCTATGCACTAACTTCACTATATTATATCATAATATTAAAAAAATACAATAATGGCACAAAACTAACATAATACTAT
>JBJEFS010000043.1:0-15411 GCA_051874325.1 Anaeroplasma sp. | reverse complement strand
ATGCTTGAAAATTATTATTTAATAGTTTATAATTAATTGTGATTTTTATGGAGGTTTTAATAGTGAATAAATTATTTAAGGTTTTAACCCTATTAATGGTAATGATAATCTCATTATTTACGTTAGTAGGTTGTAATAGTTCGGATGATTTCTATAAGGAGTGGTATGAAGCAGGAGCCCAAATAGAAAAGGATAATGTTTTTGAGCTTATCACAGTTGATAAAGCTGTTGAAATGAAAGAAGCTAAGGAAAGCTTTATTGTCTTTTTAGGATCATCTACTAATTCAACTGCAGTATCTGAGGTTACAGGTATTCAATATGATGCAGATAATATGAATTATGATGGAAAGCTATATTTTATTAATACTAAAGAGATTATTTCTAGTATTTCAAAAATGAAATCTATTAATGAAAAGCTTAATATCAAATTAGAGTCATCTACCTCTGGTTTAATTGCGATATGCTATGATGGTGGCGTTCAAAAGTTTGAAACCTCAAGACCTAATGGAGAATGTGATCGTTTTATTTTTGATGGTACTGATTCTGTAAGTATTAGAGCAGTTGCAGTATATGCATTTGAATTTTATCCTGTAAAAAAATAATTAAGGACAGCTAATTGCTGTCCTTTTTACTTGGAAGTTTATATATTGCGTAAAGTAAAATAAAAAGTACTAAAATCAAAACAAATATATCATCCAAGTTATCACCATTATTAATATATGCAAAATTCACAAAATATTGCATATATTTTATTAAGGTGATGAATATGCTTTTGATTGATTATTATCAAATAAGAGTTAATATTAGGAAATATAAAAATGCTATTATTGTTTTAAAAAATAATGCATATGGTTTTGGTTTAGAAAAGATAATTAATATATGTTTATCAGAGAATGTAAGTAGATTTGCTGTTCTTGATTTAGAAGAAGCAATTAAAATTAGAAAAATAAATTCATTATGTGAAATTATTCTACTAGGAATACCTAATCATTTTTCTAATATTTTA
Source organism: Anaeroplasma sp. (assembly GCA_051874325.1). Classification (GTDB taxonomy): domain Bacteria; phylum Bacillota_I; class Bacilli_A; order Acholeplasmatales; family Anaeroplasmataceae; genus Anaeroplasma. The sequence goes on along the minus strand of JBJEFS010000043.1, from coordinate 14,405 downwards.
ATTAAATATAATATTACTCCAACAGCTCTAAATACAAACGATATAAATTACTTTTTGCAAAATAATATAGATTACTATATTAAGGTAAATTCTAATATGAATCGTTTTGGATTTGAAGAATTTAAGCATAATATGATTAATAAAAATCTTAAAGGCATTTACTCTCATTTTCCTTGTTATAATGATAATACAATAGAAATATTGAATAAATTAGAAAAAATAAAAAATGTATATCATATTAGTGTGAATGTTGGTGGGAGTTTTTTAATTAATAAAACAAAGCTAGATTTAAGAATTGGTGGTGCTATTTATGAAAATAGTCGTAAAATGTATGCTAGAATTTTAAAGATAAATAAAATTAAAAAAGGCGAACCTTTAGGATATGAATCAAGCTATATAGCTAGCTATGATCATTTATATGCGATATTAGATATTGGATATTTTAATGGTATTAGAAGAGAATTTAATGGTTATGTTTCTTTTCATAATAAAAAATATAAAGTAATTGGCCTAGTTTGTATGAATCATATGTTTACCATGGCAGATAAATCAATGAAGGAGGGAAATTATGTTGAAATATTCGGTAATGAAATAAAAGAAGATTTATTCTTAGAGTGTAATCATATGTCGAAATATGAATCTTATCTAATGATAAAATGAATATTTGTTTTCTATAAAAAAACACTTGTATTAAAAATGAAAACATATTATAATACTATTAATTTATTTAATTTGGAGGTTATTATGTTTCATAGTACAAGAGGGAAAGAGGTTGTATCTTCACAACAAGCAATATTAAATGGTTTAGCACCTGATGGTGGATTATATGTTATTGATAAACTTCCTGTAGTAGATTATCATACATTATTAGATGATGATTATAAAACAATGGCTAGTAAGCTTTTAAATGCTTTCTTTAGTGAGTTCACTTATGATGAAATTAAGAAGGAAATTGATGAAGCTTATAGTTCATTTGATATAGATAGTGTAGTTGATTTGAAAAAATGTGATAATGCTTTTTTCTTAGAGCTTTTCCATGGTCCTACTTTAGCATTTAAGGATTTAGCCTTAGTTGTATTACCTAGATTAATGAAATTATCAAAACAAAAGCTAGGATATGAAAAAAATATTACAATTTTAACTGCCACATCTGGTGATACAGGTGGAGCAGCATTAAATGGCTTTAAAAATATTCCGGGTATATCTATTATTGTCTTATATCCAAATGGTGGTGTATCTCCAGTTCAGGAAGCTCAAATGTGTAGCTTTATTGGAGAAAATTCAAAGGTTTTAGCATTAGAGGGTAATTTTGATGATTGTCAAAATTTTGTTAAAAAATTTTTTAAAGAGCATAAGGATTTGAGTCTTTCAAGTGCCAATTCTATTAATATAGCTAGACTTATTCCTCAGGTTGTTTATTATTTTTATAGTTATATATACTTGGTTAAGAATAATTATATTAAGGATGGAGAATATATCAATTTTGATGTTCCAACAGGTAATTTTGGTAATATTTTTGCTGGATTTTATGCTAAAAAACTTGGATTACCGATTAAAAATTTAATTTGTGCATCAAACAAGAATAAAGTTCTAACAGATTTTTTTATGAATGGACAATACAATAAAAATAGACCATTTTATAAAACTAATTCTCCATCAATGGATATTTTAATTTCTTCAAATTTAGAGAGATTTATCTATTATGGTACTAATGAAAATGATATTAAAACGAAGGAATTAATGAATTCATTAGTTGAAAATGGATATTATGACTTTAAAAATCCATTTGATTGTTTTTATGCATATAGCTGTGATGAGAATAAGACTTTAAAGACTATTAAAAATGTATATGAGAATTATGGTTATTTAATTGATCCACATACTGCAGTTGCCTATAGTGCTTATCAAGAATATAAAAATGAAACTAAGGATGATTCTATAACAATAATTGTCTCAACAGCTTCTCCATATAAATTTCCACAATCTGTATTAGAAGCATTTGATGTGTATGAAGATGATACAAAAAAGGCTATTAATTTAATTTCAGAAAAATTTAATATTTCTATACCTGTTGTTTTAAATTATCCTGAGGTTAAAAGAACTATAGTTAAGAAGGAAAAAGCCGATAAATATGTTGAGGATGTGATAAAATGCTTTATGTTAAAGTAAATGCTACATCAGCAAATGTATGTGTTGGATTTGATTGTTTAGGTTTAGCTTTAGATATTAGTAACACTTTTACTTTTGAAAAAAGTAATGAATTTGAATTTTTTGGTTTTGAACATGAATTCTCTAATATTGAAAATAATTTAGTTTATTATACATACAAGTATTTATTTGATAAATTAAACAGAGAGATAATTCCAGTAAAAATTGGGTTTAATGGGGAAATACCTATCTCTAGAGGCTTAGGTAGTTCATCAAGCTTGATTGTCGCTGGTGCCTTTGCTGCAAATTATTTAATGGGTAATCCATTATCAAAGGAAGAAATCTTTGATGTATGTGCAAATATCGAGGGGCATCCTGATAATGTTGCTCCTGCAATTTATGGCGGACTAGTGGCAAGTTTTAAAAAAGATAACAAATTTTATCCAATAGCCTATGAGGTTAATGATAGTCTAAGATTTATTGTCGTTGTTCCTCCATACAAAATTTCAACTCATGAGGCAAGAAAGGTTTTACCTATTTCGCTTGAATATAAGGATATTGTTCATAATTTATCAAGAATTGTTAATGTTCCTTATGCTTTTAAGAGTGGCGATATCGATTTACTGATTGAATTATTTGATGATAAATTACATGAACCATATCGAATGAAATTAATAAAAGATTATAATGAAATTAAGGAAATTTGTGATAAAAACAAAGTAGCATTTGCTATATCAGGAAGTGGTTCAACTATGATAATTATTGCTAAGGATTATTCTATTGTTGATAAGCTATCAGAAATAGAATGTGAAATAAAAACGCCTTGTATTGGTTCTGGCGTAAAATTATGGGAGGTATAGAAATGAATGATGATTATTTTGTAATTCATAAAAAGGTTTTACCAGATTACTTTGAAAAGGTAATTAAAATAAAAGAGATAATTAGTCTAGGAACAAATATATCTGATGCGTGTAAGCAGGTTGGCTTGTCACGTTCAACTTTCTATAAATATAAGGATTATGTAAATAGACCATCAATGAAGGTTGGAAAACGCGTTATTTTGTCACTAAAGCTTGTTGATGAGCCTGGTTCTTTATCGAATATATTAAATGAAGTTGCTTCAAAAAATGCAAATGTATTAGCTATTAATCAAGAGGTTCCTATTCATAATATTGCTTTTGTTACGTTGACAATTGCTATTACAAATACAAATATTTCTGTCCAAAATTTAGTAAATGAATTACGTAGTGGCAAAAATGTCATTGATGTACTTTTGTTAGCTGTCGAGTAGAGTTATGAATGTAGCATTACTTGGATTAGGAAACGTAGGAAAAGCCGTCTATGACATATTGGCAAAAAAAGAGGCAGAAATATTTAAAAATTATGAAGTAAATGTAAAATATGTTTTAGTTAGAAATAAAGAAAATAAGAACATTGAAAAAGACTTACTAACTACCAATTTTGAGGATATCCTATATGATAACGAAGTGGATGTAGTAATTGAAATGATGGGAGCAGCTGTTAGCTATGATTACATGAAACGAGCATTATTGGCTGGAAAGCATGTAATTACTGCTAATAAAGAAGTAATAGCTAATAGTTATGTAGAGCTTCAAAGAATTGCGATTGAAAAAAGGGTTAAGCTTTTGTTTGAGGCTTCAGTAGGTGGTGGAATTCCAATTGTTCATACACTATTAAATAGTGCACCATTTAATCATATTAATAAAATTGAAGGAATATTAAACGGCACAACTAATTTTATCTTAACCTCTATGCATAAGGAAAAAATAGAGTTTAAGGAAGCACTATTATTAGCTCAGCAAAAGGGTTTTGCGGAGGCAGATCCAACGGCTGATTTAGAAGGGTTAGATATGGTTAGAAAAATATCTATTTTGTCAATGATTTGCTATAATAGTGAGATAAATATTGATAATGTATATCATTATGGTATATCAAAGGTTAATAAAGAAATAGTTGAGGTTGCAGACTTATTGGGATATAAGTTAAAATTTATGGCTTCATCATTTAAAAGTATAGAAGGAATAAGTATCTCTGTTGAGCCAGTGCTAGTTAATAATAGTGACTTATTAGCTAACGTTGATTATGAGTATAATTTAATTAGATATCAGGGTGCTGGATGTTCAACTCAAATGATGTATGGTAAGGGAGCCGGTCCAACAACAGCAAATTCAATTGTGTTTGATTTAGGATTGGTATTATCTGATTATAGGCAAAAGTTTATGCCTAAGAATAATTTAGTATGTAATGGCAATAAATATATGAATGCTAGATACTTTGTTAAATTGAAGGGTGATTTGCCAGATGAAATAATTGAAAAGGCACTTGGAGATATAGTTATAACAAAATATATACCAGGAGAAAAACTCTTAAAATTTTTTGATTCAATTGATTTTTATGCTAGAATTATTGAATAATATTTACAATTTAGTTTGATTTTGATATAATTTATTTGAAAATTTTAGGAGGAATTTAAAATGGAAGTTTTTGATAAAGTAAAAGAAATAATAATTGATGAATTAAACTGTGATCCAGATAAGGTTACTTTAGATGCAAATTTAAAAGAAGATTTAGGTGCTGATAGTATTGATGCTGTTCAAATCATTATGGACTTAGAAGATGCATTTGAGATAACAATTGAAGAGGATAATGCTGAATCTATTGCAACAGTTGGTAACATTGTTGAATATGTTAAATCATTAATCCAATAGTTATGGATTTTTTGGGTTGCGCGTTGCGTAACCCTTTATTTTTTTAAGGAGGTGGAGTATCATGGGAAGAAGTAAAATATATGACAAATGGGTTAATAACAAAAGCTTTATTATTGAAAATGATATTTTAAAGGAAAAAACCTATGTTTTTGCTCCATTTCCTAAAACAAATCAATATGGCTTCCAGAATGCTGATATTAGAAAGCTAATTGCTGCAGATGTTATTAGTAGATATCAAAGACTACAAGACAAGAATGTTTTATTTCCTATAGGGTTTCATTCTTTAGGTCTATCTAGTTTTAATGAAAGTAAAAAGAATAGTAACAAATTAGATGATAAAATAGCTAATATTTTTGAAAGACAAATGTTAGAACTTGGAATAGGAATAAATTATTCTAAATTTATAAATATGCGTCATGATGAATATGTTGGTAATCTCCAATTAGCATTCATTGAAATGTATGAAAAAAAGTATATTGAATATAAAGCAACAAATGTTTTTGTTGATAAAGTTACAGGTAAATCATTTGATTCATTTTATAATGAAAAAAATGATTATGATATAATTAATCAGATGTCCTTTGTTTTAAACATAAGTGGCTTGTTGCCACAAATTGTTAAGGATATAAATAATTTAGAATGTGACACTGAAATTAAGAACTATCTATTAAGTAAGCTTAATCCTACAAGAGTTATGAAGCTAAATTTGCTAGTATCTAATGGTTCTGTTTTATCGATTCATACTGATAGGCCAGAATTAATGGGTGGAATAAGCTTTATTTTCTTAAATCCAGAATATATTGACATTACTGAGTTTACAGCTATTGATGAATATGCTAGCGTTATGCAATATTTAGATAGTAATGGAGAAATGTTTGTTTATAGTGGTACAACTGCAGTTAATCCATTAACTGGAGTAAATATTCCAATTTTTATATGCACAAATTATGATGAAGAAATCCATTTAGGAATACCATCTATAGATGATGATGATTATGCACTGGCAAATAATTTTGGATTGAATATTATTAAAATAATAAGAAATAATGTTTTAATTAATTCAGATTTTCTTGATGGATTAACATTAAAAGAGGCAAATGAAAGGATTTTTAGCACTTTTATTGAGGCTGATATAGCTAATGAATGTATTGTATATAATAAAAATGAAATAGTTTTATCTTCATCTGATACTTTTGGTCCTTTATTTCCTTTTCTATATGATTATGAGGCTAACCAGCTTAATTCATTAAAAAAATATATACCATATACGTTTTCAAATCAGTTTAGACCAATTTTAGCAGCAGATGTAAATGTGCTTGGAGATTCATTGCCTGGAACAATCAATAATTTATTTGTTGAGGGAATGTGTCCAATAATAAGTATAATTTATGATGAAATAAGTTCAAATGAGTCTGTTTTTTCTTTAGATGCAAAGCAAGAATATGAGGCTTGGAATCCTTGTTCCTTTTTGTTTGTAGATAAAAATTCATTAATATCTCAATTATTAATGCCAATTATTTTTTATAATATAATAAAAAAGGAATTTGAATATACAATTCCAGACTTATTTAATAAGGTAATCATTGTTGATAAAACATTAGATGCTGTAGAAAATGATATAAAAAGATCCAACAATAATTTAATTGACTTTGATGATTATTTAAAAGAATATTATGCCGATTCAATAAGATTGTTTTCTCTATCTACTAAATTGGATACTGAATTGATTTTTAATAAATATGTGATTGATGACTATGATAAATTGATTAAGAGATTAGAAGGTGTATTGATTAATACTAAAGAAGTTGATAGTAAGAGATTAGATTATTATTTTTATAAGTTATTAAATCAATGCAAAAATTATCTTGATAACTATTGTATTTATGAATATGTGGAAACAATAAAAGATTTTATCGATAATTATATATTTAAAGAAATATTTAATAGATCCCAATTATTATTATTTTTACTTGCAATTTATCCAATTTGTCCATATTTAGCTGAAAAGATATACGAAGAAATATGGCATAGTAAATATTCAATTATTAATGAGGGATGGCCAGATATAAAGTAGTTTTATTTCTTATAGAAAATTCCTTGATAAAGATGTTCTTTACGCATTTTTTTGTCTATTTCATTCATTACAACAAGTTTTTTCATTGACCATTTTGGTTCGATTAAATCATCTTTAGTTCCATCAGCCGCAAGCCTATGAATAATTATTGTTGGTTTTAAATTACAGATTTGTTTAACTGTAATATTAACATATTCCTCTAAGCTCATAATATGAAATTTATTTTTATTATATAGTTCCTCTAAATTTGTATCTTTTAAGATAAGAAGAGAATGTATTTTTATGCCCTGAATATCAAGACAATTAATAAAATCAATTGTATTAAGCATATCGGTCTCATTTTCATATGGTAATCCATTGATGATATGGGCGATGATTTCGATGTTTTTTTGTCTTAATTTTTTAACAGCTAAAATAAATTCTTCATTAGTAGAACACCTATTAATCAAAGATATTGTTTTTTCATTTGTTGTTTGGAGTCCTAATTCTATTGTTACAGGAATTCTTTTATTTAATTCATCAAGATAATCGACTATTTCATCAGTTATGCAATCACTTCTAGTTGCAATAGATATGCCGACTATTTTCTCTGGATAAGCATTTATAGCTTCCTCGTAAATACTCTTTAGAGTATCTATATTTGCATAGGTGTTTGTTCCAGCTTGAAAATATGGGATGTATAATAAATTAGGCCATTTTTTATCCATAATGGCTTTTATTTGTTTAAATTGTTCCTTTATGGGAAGAGATTTATCTCCAGCAAAATCACCGCTTTTTGACTTAGAGCAAAATATACATCCACCATATCCTTTTGTTCCATCTCGATTTGGACAAGATAAATTTGCGTTAAGAGGTATTTTGGCAACTTTTTGATTATATTTTTGTAAATAAAATTCATTAATTGTATTATATGGTTTGTCTTTTGTGAAATATGGCATGTTTTCACCTCGATTTAATAATATTATATACTTAAATTGTTTCAATTTGTATTCTATTTTTAATAATTTTTATGATTAGTATTTTTAGTCGTGCATATGTCATTAAAGTATGATATAATATCTTTAAATTTGATTAAATATTTAATCGTATTTACGTATGATGAAAGGAGTATTTATAAATGCTTAAAAGAGTTGGTATAAGCTTATTTAGACCTAGCATGATAGGAATGTTTTATAAAGATAAATTATGGGTTGTTCTAACGCATGCTTTTGTTTTTGTCGCATTATTTATTACTTGTTTTTCTATTTGTTCCTCAAATGAGAAATATTTTTCTAGTGATACAATTGAGAATATAACCTCCTTAGTACAAAATTCGAATGATGAATTAGATATAAAATATGAGAATAATACCTTAACTGGTACAGGCTTTAATATTTCTTCTACTGATTTTAAGGCATATTTTTTAGAATCTAACTTTAAGAAAAGCTCTAATGTTATAATTTTACATTTTAAAGAAACAGAAGTTGATATGTTTTATGGTAGTAAACTTATAAAATCGTACGAATACTCAAAATCAACTGCCTTAAGTTTTGAAATGAATGGTGTTAAAAATGCTAATATAAGAGATGTATTAGCTTTTGAGGCTTTAGTTTCAGGTGCTTTATCAACGATAGATGCACAATTTATGACACTAGCTATTATAAGTAATATTTTATCTATTATTGGAAGCTATATAGGAATATTATTGTTTGGCTTATTCTTTTCATATATTATTAATTCTTCAATAGATTTTAAGATAAGGATTAAGCTTTGCCTATATTGTTCTCTTAATTATTTTGTTGTATGGATTTTTGCTATATTACTAAATGCTAGTTTTTTACAATATGTTGCTTTTTTGCTTCCATTAGTTTATATTAATATGGCATTTTCACATATAATAAAAATTAAAATAAAGAAATAGGAGTATATCATGACTTTACTTGAAATAATAAATAATAAAGGAATAATTGAGTCAGATAATAATATAAGAATAGATGAAGCAGTTTATAAAAAGAACTCTAAGGAATTAAATATTTATATTGTTATAGATAAGGCAATTCCAGTATCTTCGTATTATTCATTATCAAGGTGTGTTACTGATACTTTTAAAGATTTACCATTAACTTTAAACTTTAATATTGGATATACTGATGAAGCATTATCAGAAGAACAATTTAGGGAATATTTAGAAGAGGTATTAAAAAAATTAATTGAAGTATCCGCAAGATTTAAAGCCTTAAATTCAGCAGATTGCTATATTGAAGATAATAAGGTTACTTTTTTAGTTGCTTATGATTCAATGGGAATGGATGATTTATGTCAACAAATTGTTGATGGTTTTGCAGACTTTGGATTAAGTGCAGAGGTTAATATTAAACAAGATCAAAATAAAAGTGTTCAAGCTCAAATTGATGTTCTAGAGAATGAAAGAGAAGAGATTTTAGCTAAGCAAAGGGAAGAGGCTATTTCTGCAAAAAGATTTAATGATGGTATAAAGGATGCCAAAAAAAGCTATGTTAGAAATCTTCCAAAAACAAAAAGCTCAATTAAAAGTATTCCATTAAATCAAAGTGGCTTAATTGAATATCAAAATAACAATGGCCCTGCAGAATTTTTAATTGAAGGCTATGTTTTTGGTATTGAAATAAAAACATTTGCCAAAACAACATCATCTTTAGCTACTATAAAGATCACTGATGATACTGATTCTATTTTAGTTAAGAAGTGGTTAAGAACTGATAAAGAAAAGGATTTATATAATAATGAGATCGTTAATGGCACAATGCTTAGAGTTGTAGGTAAAGCAGAATATGATTCATTTGCACGAACAGTATTAATTACAGCATCATCGATTGAAGTAATTGGTACTCATAAGGAAGAAGAAATAATTGATGATGCTCCAATAAAAAGAGTCGAGCTTCATTCTCATACTAAGATGTCAACCTTAGATTCTGTGGCTGATGCTGCAGATTATGTTAAAATGGTTTCCAAATGGGGATGGAAATCAATGGCATTTACAGATCATAGTGGTGTTTATTGTATTCCTGATGTTGCTCATGCCATTGAAAAGTTACCTGATTTTAAGCCGATTTATGGTGTTGAGCTATCATATGTTGATGATGATAGTTATTTTATAACCTTTACTAATGAGGATATTAATTTAAAAGAAGCTTCATATGTTGTATTTGATATTGAAACAACAGGATTTTCTCAAACCTACGATGAGATTATTGAGATAGCAGCTTGTAAGGTTTATCAGGGTGGGATTATTGAAAATTATACAACTTTTGTTAATCCACAAAGACATATATCAGAGAATATTACAGATTTAACTTCTATTACAGATGATATGGTTGCCTCAGCTCCAACAATTAATGAGGTTTTGCCTAGTTTTTTAAAGTTCTGTGAAGGAAGTATTTTAGTTGCTCATAATGCTAAGTTTGATATTGGTTTTATATATTCTAAATTAAAAAAGTACAATATTAGCTTTAATGAATTTCCTGTTATTGATACTTTAAATTTATTTAGAGCAGGATATTATAAGGATGTAAAAAAATTTAATTTAAAGGTATTATCAAAATATTTTAAAATTAAACAGGAGCAACATCATAGAGCTATCGATGATACAAGAGTAACTGCATTATGCTTTATTTGCATGCTAAATGATTTATATAACAAAGGAATTACTAATTATAAAGATATTAATTCAATTATTAATATTGAAGAGCATTGGAAGCATATAATTCCATCGCATATAAATATTTTAGCTCTAAATCAGATAGGTTATAAGAACATGTATAAGTTAGTTTCAGACTCACTAACAAATCATTTTTATACTGATGCTAGAGCATTAAAATCTGTTATTTTTCAATATAAAGAAGGATTATTGCTAGGAAGCGGATGCTGTAATGGAGATGTCTTCGAAAATGCATTAAATAGAAGTGAGGAAGAAACATTAGAATCAATGAAGTTGTTTGATTATATTGAAGTTCAACCTCCAATGGCATATTCTCATTTATTCTCTTCTTTTGAAAATGGAGAGGAAGTAATTCAAAACGTAATTAAGAAAATCATTAGGCTTGCAAAATCATTAGATAAAATTGTTGTTGCTACAAGTGATTGTCATTATTTAAGACCTAATCATAAGAAATATCGTGATATATTAATCCAATCACCTCAAATTGGTGGTGGTAGGCATAGACTTGCGTCATATGATAATTCGCCATCTATGCATTTGAGGACAACAAATGAAATGCTAGAGGAATTTGCTTTTTTGGGCTCAGATTTAGCTTATGAAATTGTTGTAACTAATACCAATAAAATTGCTGATATGGTTGAGAAATTCCCTGAATTTAAGAAGGAAATGTTTGCACCTAAAGATGACGAATTTAAGGATACATTTTTAAAGGTGCCTTCAATAGTTGAGGAAGTAAAAAGGATTGTTAAAGAAAATGAAAAGAAAATCTATGGCGATGAACCACATGAAATAGTTAAGGCTAGAATAAAAAGAGAGCTGGATTCTATAATATCTAATGGATATGCATCTGTTTATTATATGTCGCATTTAATGGTTGTTAAATCACTTAGTGATGGTTATTTAGTTGGTTCAAGAGGTTCTGTTGGTTCATCTTTGGTTGCGACAATGATGGATATAACTGAAATAAATCCATTAGCTCCTCATTATCGTTGTAAAAAATGTAAATTTCACACATTTAAAATGACAGAGGAAGAAAAGAATAAATATGGATTAAGAGATATTGAGGTTTCATTTCAAAAAGATTTACAGCAGGTTGATTCAGGATATGATTTGCCTGATGCAGTATGCCCTGTATGTGGTAATCCTTTATCAAAGGATGGGCATGATATTCCTTTTGAAACATTTTTAGGCTTTAATGGTGATAAGGTTCCAGATATAGATTTAAACTTTTCTGGCGAGTATCAAGCTATAGCTCATGAGTATATTCGTGAGGTATTTGGCCCAGAAAATGCCTTTAGAGGTGGTACAGTTGGAACAATTGCTGAAAAAAATGCTTATGGTTATGTTAAGGGCTATTGTGAAACGACTGGTATTGAATTAAGAGAATGTGAAATAGAAAGAATTGGCTCATATTTGGTTGGTGTTAAAAGATCAACTGGTCAGCATCCTGGAGGAATTGTTGTTGTTCCACACTATGTTGATATTTATGATGTTACACCTGTTCAATATCCAGCTGACAATACAGAAAATAATTGGCGTACAACCCATTTTGATTATCATTCATTTGAAAATAATTTATTAAAATTAGATGTTCTTGGACATGATGATCCTACTATCATTAAGTATTTAATGGATTATGTACATGAACATCAGGAGGATTTTCCATTTGATAATCCTCAAGATATACCAATTGATGATAAGGAAATATATAAGTTGTTTAATTCTACTAGTGTTATTGGTTTAACAGAAGAAAAATTAGGTAGTAAGGTGGCTTCATATGCAGTCCCTGAGTTTGGTACTAATTTTGTTAGGCAAATGCTTGTTGAAACTCTTCCTAAGACATTTGCTCAACTGGTTAAAATATCAGGCTTGTCACATGGTACTGATGTATGGAATACAAATGCTCAGGATTTAGTTGGTGGTAAAACTGAATTTGGAGTTATTGAATTTAAAGATGTCATTGGATGTCGTGACGATATTATGGTCAATTTACTTTATATGGGTTTAGAGCCACTAATGGCTTTCCAAATTATGGAGTTTGTGCGAAAAGGTAAAGTTGCAAAGGATCCGGAAAAATGGGCTAAATATAAGCAAGAAATGATTAATAAAAATGTCCCAGCTTGGTATATATGGTCTTGTGAAAGGATTAAGTATATGTTTCCTAAAGCACACGCTACAGCGTATGTTTTAATGGCGTTAAGAATAGCTTGGTTTAAGGTTTATTCTCCTGCTTTGTTTTATAGTGCTTGGTTATCAAAAAGAGCTAAAGCACATGATGTACATGCATATTTAGGTGGTCCAATTGCTATAAAGGCTAAAATAGAAGAATTAAGAAATAAAATTGGTGCAACTGCTAAGGATGATGATTTGTTGACTTCATTACAGGTAGCACTTGAAATGACATTAAGAGGTATTAAATTTCTTCCAGTCGATATTTTTAAATCTGATTCAGTTATTTTTAAGGTTGAGGATGGAAATTTAAGAATACCTTTCATTGCTGTTGATAAACTTGGTGAAACAGCAGCAATTGATATTGTTGAAAAAAGAAATGAAAGGGCCTTTACATCTAAAAAGGATGTTTTAAATCGTACTAGATTAAATAATACTTTATATGAAGAGTTTAACATAATGCATGTTTTTGGTGATTTACCCGATGAGGATGTTGAAGCAACAGAAGGTTTGTTTGCTTTTTTATAAATATGTGATTTTGTGTGAAATTTGTGAAATATCTTTTTTCTTATGAATAATGTGGTATAATAACAATGATCTTTAAAGGAGGGATTTCTATGAGACAAAGTCCGTTATTTTCAACAGTTAGAACGGGAGAAGTTTGTTATGATGAAGTAAGAAGGGCATCTTATAAGGGAATTGGAGCGAAGACATTTATATTATTAGGTGTTTCTATTATAGTAGCAGTACTAACAGCAGTATTCTTGCCACAAATGCTTATGAATAATTATGGTGGTTTCTATGCATTACTTATAGCCTCATCAATTATAGGTACAATTGCGGTTTTTGTAGGTAGATTAAATTATAATGCAGCAAAATATGCTGGAGTAATATATTCGGCTTGTGAAGGTGTATTCTTAGGTACATTAACTGCACTTGTAGAATTGTATGCTCCTGGAATTGCAACAATTGCAGTTTTTTCTACACTTGTTATTTTTTCAGTTATGGCTATTTTATTCTTTTCTGGAATACTTAGAGTCGGAACGAAATTCAGAAGATTTATTTTTGCCTTTTCACTATGTGCACTATCTTTAGTTTTATTTGTTTCACTATTCTCATTATTTGGTGGTGGAATTCAAAATTGGGGTGCATTAGTTCTTATTGAAGGAGTTCTACTTTTATATGGTGTACTAACCTTATTATTAGATTTTGATGAAGCAAGATTTGTAGTTGATGCTGGTGCAGAAAAAAATGCTGAATGGACAGTTGCTTTAGGAATGGTTGTATCATTAATTTATATTTATGTACAATTATTGAGATTCTTATTATTATTTGTTAGAGACAATAATTAAAATGTTGTAAAGATAATCTTTACAACTTTTTTTTAAGTTGGAATTAAATCGTATCTTTCTAATGCCCATAAATATATTTTAAAGCCTCATATATTATATTGAGGAGGGAAAAAATGTTTTATCAAAATCAAATGAATACTAATTCTTGTGGATGTGGTTGTAATCAAGAAGCTCCTACATATCAACAATGTAATCAGGTATTACAAACATGTAATGTTCAAGATGTACCTCATTATACCAATTATCATACTCATGTA
>JBJEFS010000042.1:0-15417 GCA_051874325.1 Anaeroplasma sp. | reverse complement strand
TTATAAATAAATTTTTTAATTTTTTATTAAAAATCTCTTGATTTATTTATAGTTGTCCATAAAAAGAAAAACTTATAACTATTCTTCCTTTTTCAATAATTCGTTATACCTATAAAAGGTTTGCTTAGGACCAGTATCATTCATTAATATTTTTCCCTTATTTTTTAATAATAAAAATGATACATATAGATCACCAAAACATCCACCGAAGTGAATACCAAATAAAATTATTAATATGAGCTTAGCATAATCATTAGGTATTATGAAAATACCTAATAAAAATACTATTGAAAATATTACAAATGGCGCTAAAGCTGAGATTATGGCGACCATTTTAGAGACATATAAATTAGGAACACCACAATAGGCAACTGAAAATGACAATCCAAATGTAAGCTTTTCTTTAGTAAATATCTTATAAAATAAACCATGAACTAATTCATGTAAAATTAAATATACAAGCATTAAAATGCATAATACAAGTAAAGAAACAGATAAAGACATAAGGTTATCCAGTTCAAACCTAAAAAAAATAAAAAATGGAATTGTTACTATAAATATCATTATAAAAGCAATTAAATTTAAAAAAATACCTGTTGATATTTTATTGGCATCAATTGTTTTAAATTTTTCATAATTATCTGGTAATTCCTTATAAAATCTATTCATTTTTATTTTCTCCTTTAATGCATTTTTTAAATTATACTTCACATTCTAACTATAGTCAAATTATAAACGTATTGACTCTAGTCTTATTTTATTTTATCAATTTTATTATTCATTGACAAACTAATACAAAATTAAGTATAATTATATTATATATAATTACTATTAAAAAATGAATATATAAGGAGTAAGAAAAATGGAAAATGTCTACTTAATAATTGACAAGCTTATTTCATATGCTAAATCTAATCTTTATCTATGTTCAAAAGATGAAGATTACGTTAGAAATGAAATATTTTGTTTATTGAATTTAGATTCATGTAAAGAAAAAAAAGCTATTAATTTAACTGATAGCTTACCTGATAATTTGTTAAATGAACTAAAAATAGTTCTTATTAATGAAAATATATGCGATGAATTTAACTTTGAATATTATGCTGATCAAATTATGGGTTATTTATCAATGCTTCCATCAAAACTAGAAGAAAGATTTTATAATATTTTAAATGATAGTGGTTCAAAAGCTGCAACAGAATGGTTATATGATTATTCAATTAAAAATGATTATGTAAAAAAATCTAAATTAGATTTGAATCCTAGATTTGAAAATAATGGTTTAATTATAACTATAAATAAAGCAAAACCAGAATTTAGAGACCCCAAAAAAGCTCAAAGTGGAAACAGTACAAAAGGTGGTTATCCTAAATGTAGTATATGTCATGAAAATGAAGGATTTCATGGAAGAAACAAGAAAACACTAAGAACAATTGATTTATCATTAAATAATGAAAAATGGTTTTGGCAATTTTCACCATATGGGTATTTCCATCAGCACGGTATAGCAATCAATTATAAGCATACACCAATGCACATTGACAAGGATGGTTTCAATAGACTTATTGATTTTGTTGATTTATTTCCTCATTGGTTCATTGGCTCTAATGCAGCATTGCCAAGAATAGGCGGTAGTGTATTAGCTCATGACCATTATCAAGGTGGTGGAGAAATATTACCTATGCAAAAAGCAAAAACATTATCAACTTTAAAAAATAAAAAATTTGATGATGCAATATTAGAAATAGTAGATTGGCCAAATAGCGTTATTAGAGTAGTATCTAAAAATAGAGAATCAATTTGTGAAATAGCTGAATTAATTAGGGATAAATGGGTCAACTATGAAAACAAGGAATTAAATATTATATGCTATGATGAGGATGGCCTTCATAGTGCAATCTCTCCTTCTGTCATTAAGACAGATAGAGGATATGAAATGAGTATCATATTAAGAAATAATATTACATCTGAGAAATATCCAGATGGAGTATTCCATGCACATCCAGAGTACCATATCATCAAGAAGGAATCAATAGGTCTAATTGAGGCACAGGGATTATTCATTCTTCCTGGTAGATTAGAAAAAGAATTAAATTATTTAGAGGAAATTGTTATAAAGCAATTACCTTTACCAAATGAGCTAAAAGAATATAAAATGATTTATAGTGACATTATAGATTTATGCTGTAACAATTTTTCTAGGGAAAAAGTGCATCAATCTATTTTAGATGAATTAGGTATCATTTGCTATAAAATATTAGAAAACACTTCCGTGTTTAAAAGTAAAGAACAATTAATAGAATTTGTGGAGGATTTAGATTTTTATGAAATTTGATGTATCAAATTATGAATATAAGGTTACTGCAGCAGGGAGAGTCAATATTATTGGGGAGCATATTGATTATTGTGGTGGAAAAGTTTTTCCTGCTGCATTATCATTATGTAATACTGTTTATATTAAACCAAATGGCACAAACAAAATAAACTTAAGCTGGACTACATTACCAGACAAAGTGACACTTGATATAGATGATTTAGAATCAGCAAGAAATTTAAAATATGGTAACTATCAGGCCGGAAGTGCTTTATTATGGAAAAAAGCAGGACACAAAATTCTTGGTTGTGATATGCTTCAGGATTGTACCGTTCCATTTGGAAGCGGTTTGTCATCTTCTGCTGCCATTGAAGTCTCTACTATTGCTGCATTAGCTACTATCGCTTGTGAAAAACTAAATCCTGTTGAAATAGCAAAAGTGGCACAAAAGGCAGAAAAGGAATTTGCTGGTGTCAATTGTGGAATAATGGATCAATATGCATCAGCATGTGGTAAGAAAAACTACGCAATGCTGTTAGACTGTAAAACTATAACCTGTGAATATGCACCCATCGATTTAGGAGATTACTCATTGGTAATTATTAATTGCAAAAAACCACATAATTTAGTTGAAAGTAAATATAATGAACGTAGAGAAGAAACAGACCTTGCATTAAGTATTCTGCAAAAACATCTACCTATTACCTGTCTATCTGATTTAACATATGAAGATTTAGAAAAACATAAATATCTATTATCAGATATTATATATAAAAGAACAAAGCATGTTGTATTAGAATGTAAAAGAGTAAACGATGCTTTTAAAGCAATGAATGAAAGAGATTTAAAAAAGCTAGGCCAATTGCTAAATGAATCACATAATTCATTAAAGAATTTATATGAGGTAACCGGAAAGGAGCTAGATACACTTGCTAAACTAGCCCAAGAACATGATGCTTGTTTAGGTTCGAGAATGACAGGTGGAGGTTTTGGTGGCTGTACAATATCAATTGTAAAAACTAATATGATAGACGACTTTAAAAAATATGTTTTAACAAATTATAAAAAAATTATTGGTTTTGATGCAGAATGTTATGATACTCTTATTGGTGATGGAATAACAGTAGAAAAATTATAGAGGCAATAAATATGATAAATAAAATATTTCTAAACTATAACTGGTTTTTTAAGGAAAACTATGAAGAAAACGATTTAAAAATTGATAATTTTGATGGATTTATTTCTATCAATTTACCTCATACAAATAAGGAAACACCATTAAATAATTTTGATGAGACAATATCTCATATAACAAGCATATATAAAAGAATTATTAAAATTGATGATTTATCAAAAACATATAATATTGTATTTGAAGGTATTGGACATTATTCAAAGCTATTTGTTAATGGCAAATATGTATGTGATCATAACTGTGGATACACTAGATTCAAAACGAATATTTCTAATTTTATACAATTAGGTAATAATGAAATTGCTATTATTGTTGATTCACATGAAATATATCAACCACCCTTTGGCTTTGTAATTGATTATTTATGCTTTGGTGGTATTTACAGAGAAAGCTATCTTGAAATTCTAAATAATAATTATATCCAAGACTATTATTTTCATAATGATGAAAATAATTTCTACATTGACTATAAAGTAATTAATAAAAATGCTAATATAAGAGTTTTGATAAAAGATAAAGACACAATACTTTATAATACTATTTTTAAAGCAACAGATAAAATATTTGGTCCAATATATGGTTATTCTTTATGGAGTATAGATAACCCTAAGCTCTATACTTTAGAACTTCAATTAATTGAAAACTCAAATATTGTTGATATTGTTACAGATAGAATTGGCATTAGAACAATCAAATTTACTGAAACAGGATTCTATTTAAATAATCAAAAATTGAAAATCAGAGGTGCTAATAGACATCAAAGTTATCCTTATGTTGGTTATGCAATGCCAAAAAGAGCTCAATATGAAGATGCATTAAAAATAAAACAACTAGGATTTAATGCTGTTAGATGCTCACATTATCCTCAAAGTATTAATTTTTTAAATGCTTGCGATGAACTAGGATTACTTGTATTTGAGGAGCTTCCTGGATGGCAGTATGTAGGCAATGATGAATGGCAGAATATATCTATTACGAACGTAATAGATATGGTTAATAGAGATAAAAATCACCCTAGTATAATTATTTGGGGTGTTAGAGTTAACGAGTCTGGAGATTATCATGATTTTTATACAAAAACAAATGAAATGGCTCATAAACTAGACCCTTATAGGCCAACTGGCGGTGTAAGATGCTTTGCACATTCTGAATTACTTGAAGATATTTATACGTACAATGACTTTGTTAATTCAGGTAAAGATATCCATCTAAGAGAAAAAGAGGAAATAACTTCTTCTACAAAGCCATATTTAGTTAGTGAATATGGTGGACATATGTTCCCAACAAAAGCCTTTGATAATGAAATAAGACGGACTGAACATGCAATGATTCATGCTAATGTTTTAAAAAAAGCATACAATGATGATAAAATAATTGCTACCTTTGCATGGTGCTTCGCAGATTATAATACCCATAGGGACTTCGGTAGTGGTGATTTAATATGTTATCATGGTGTATGCGATATATTTAGAAATATTAAATATGCAGCATATCCTTATATGACCTATCAAAAAGAACCATTCCTAGAAGTCACTTCAAATTGTAATATTGGAGAACATAATGGTGGTTATATTAGAGGCTTTGCCATTATGACAAACTGTGATTTAGTTAAAATGTATCATAATAATATTTTAGTAAATAGTTTTGAAATTAACGATTTTAAAAACGATGGAGCCTTTCTCGTTGATGTTAATAATCTAATAGGTGATTTATTAATAAAATGTGAAGGTTTAACAAAAACCGAATCTGATAAAATGAAGATGATAATTAATGAAGTATTATCCTACGATGGAATAATTAGAAAAGAGACAACAGACAAATATGGAATAGAATTAACTAAAAAAGCTTGGAATTATTACGGAAAACATATATCAAACTGGGGTTCAAGAGCAATTCCATATGTTTTTGAAGGCTATAAAAACAATAAACTCGTATGTAAACTACAAAAAGGACCTCAAAGTCTTGATCATATAGCTATTACTATCTCAACTAATATTCTATGTACAAAAGAATCTTATGATGTATGTAAAGTCACATTGGAAGCAATTGGAAGCTTAGGTAATCGTGTTGACTATTCATTTGATTCATTTAAAATCGAAGTAAATAATTCTCTTGAAATAATAGGAGATTCTATTATTTCATTAATCGCTGGTGTAAGATCGTTTTATGTCAAATCTAAGATAAAAAATGGCATAGGAGAAATAAAAATCTTATCAGATAAATTTACATTTGAACCAATTAAACTAGAAATAAAAGAAATTCAAATAGAGGAGGAAAGTTATGAGAAATATTATTAGAAATTTACTTTTAGGAATTGGCTTTGTTTCTTGTGCAATTTCTATATCATCATGTACAAAAAATGACAAAATAGAATCAATAAGCAAGGAAGAAATAACAATGGAAGCATCTAGTAGTTCCTTGTATGTAAAAAAGATAGGAAATCTTAATGATGATTTCATTATGGGTATGGATGCATCAAGTGTCATCTCTTTAGAAGATAGTGGTGTAAAATACTACGACTTTGATGGTAATGAACAAGATGTTTTTAAAACATTAGCTGAAAGTGGCGTCAACTATATTCGTGTAAGAATTTGGAATGACCCTTACGATGAAAATGGCAATGGATATGGTGGGGGAAATAACGATATTCTTAAAGCAATTGAAATTGGAAAAAGAGCAACGAAATATGGTATGAAGCTTTTAGTTAATTTCCATTATTCTGATTTTTGGGCTGATCCTGCCAAACAAATGACTCCTAAAGCCTGGAAAAATATTACAGATATCGATGAAAAGGCAAATGCCTTATACGATTATACCGTTGAATCTTTAAAAAAACTAGTAAAAGCTGGTATAGATATAGGTATGGTACAAATAGGAAATGAAACAAATGGAAAAATGTCTGGAGAAACAACATGGTTTAATATTGCAAAACTAATGATTGCTGGTTCAAAGGCAGTAAGAGAGATTACACCTAATGCTCTAGTAGCTGTTCATTTTGCAAATCCTGAAAAGGTTACAAATTATGAGGATTATGCCAAAAAATTAAAATATTATAATTTAGACTATGATGTTTTTGCCTCTTCTTATTATCCATATTGGCATGGTACTTTAGAAAACCTAACAACAGTATTAAACAATATTACTAAAACTTATGGTAAAAAAGTTATGGTTATGGAAACATCATATGCTTATACAACTGATGATACAGATTTCTATGGTAATACTATTTCCGATGGGGGATCAATCACAAAAACTCATCCATTTACTATTCAAGGACAAGCAAATTCCGTTGTTAGCATTATAGATACAGTAGCAAATAAGATGACTAATGGAATAGGTGTGTGCTATTGGGAAGGAACATGGATATCTGTAGGAAAAAGCTCATATGATGAAAACAAGAATCTATGGGAAAAATATGGTAGTGGATGGGCATCAAGCTATGCCTCTGAATATGATCCAAATGATGCTGGAAAATACTATGGAGGCTGTGCTGTAGACAATCAAGCCTTCTTTGATTCTTCTGGACATCCACTTGAATCGTTAAAATTATTTAATTTAGTTAAAACAGGTAATATTATTGAAATTAAAGCAGATGCAATAGCAGATACAACTATTATTTGTGACCTTGCTGGAGAAATCGAATTACCTAAAACTGTTAATGCAATTATGAGTGATGATAGTAAACAAATTCTTGATGTAGAATGGAAGTATTATCAAGTAACCGATGAAAATTATGTTACAATAAAATATGATAATATTGATTATGAAGCCTTCAGAAATGGAGGAGTGAAAAAATATGATATAGTTGGAATTGCTGGAGGAATGGAAGCTCATTGCTATTTATCTATGATAGAATATAACTTCTTAAAAAACTATAGCTTTGAAGAAGATGAGAATGGTAGCCAACCTACTGATTGGATTATAAATCAGATAGGAAAAGCAGACGAATTATATGTTGAGCAAAAGGCAACTGATTCATTAACAGGCTCTGGACATATGCATTTTTGGAGTGCTAATTCTAATAGCGTAGAGTTTTATCTAGAACAAAATGTTGAAGGTTTAACTACAGGAAAATACAAATTTACAATATCTATTATGGGTGGAGATAGTGGAACCTCAAATATCTACTCATATGTTAAAATTAATGGAGAAATAATTAAGACGGAAGCTTTAAAAATTACATCATATGGTAGTTGGGATACAGCAGTTATAAAGGACATTGACTATAAATCAACTGATACAATAATAGTTGGTATTTATGTTAAATGTGAAGGGGCTAACAATGGTGCTTGGGGTAAAATTGATGATGCACTATTGAATTCACAACAGGAGTAACAAAATGAAAAAAATAATAATTTTATTTGCACTTTTATTATGTATTACCCCCATTATATCATGCAAGAATAATAGTGATAAAAATAAAGAATTCATCATTAAAGATATAAATTTAACTCAATCAGAAGTTCTAGATGATAACTATCGAGTGTTCTATGAAATATTTACGGGTTCATTTTCAGATAGTAATAATGATGGTATTGGAGATTTACAAGGAATTATTAACCGATTAGATTATTTAAATGATGGTGATATAAATTCAGGAAAATCTCTTGGCATTCAAGGAATATGGCTTACTCCTATTTTTGCATCTCCTACATACCATAAATATGATACAACCAATTATTACAAAATTGATGAATCATTTGGAACAATGGAAGACCTAAAAAAGCTTATTGAAGAATGTCATAAAAGAGACATTAAGCTAATAATAGATTTGGTAATAAATCATACTGGAACATCAAATATATGGTTTACAAAATTTCAAAATGCTCAAAAATCAGGAGATACTTCTGATCCATATTATGACTTTTATTGCTATTACAAATCTGGTGATCCAATACCTTCTGGTAGATCATTTGCTCAATTAGTCGGAACAAATCTATACTATGAAGCAAATTTTTCAAATAATATGCCTGAATTAAATTTTGATAATTCACTAGTACGTGAAGAGGTATTAAAGCTTGCAAAGTATTATTTGGATATGGGCATTGATGGATTTAGATTTGATGCAGCTAAATACATTTATTATGGTGATGATAAAAAATCAGCTGAATTCTGGAATTGGTATATGGGTGAGTTAAAAGCGTATAAGCCTGATATATATTGTGTTGGAGAGGTATGGTCTCCAGATCAAAGCACATATATATATTTTGAGAATGGTTTAAATTGTTTTTCATTTTCTACATCAGGAGCAGAAGGTAGTATAGCAAGTACAGCAAAGAAAAATAGTATATCAGTTTACACTAAACAAATTGAAAATTATTTAAATTCAATTAATAAATTAAACGACTCTGCAATGATGCATCCATTTATTTCTAATCACGATATGGATAGAGCTTCAGGCTTTGTTACTCTTGCTACATTTCAAGCCCATATGGCAGCAAATTTATATCTTTTATCAAGTGGATCACCTTTTATCTATTATGGTGAGGAAATTGGAATTAAGGGATATCGTGGTGGTGCATCAAGTGATGCAAATAGAAGACTTGCAATGCTATGGGGTGATGATGATACAATCGAAGATCCAAAAGAGGCTACATACAAAAAAGAAAAACAAACAAACGGAACTGTCGCAACTCATATTGTTGATGAAGCAAGCTTATATAATCATTATAAAAAGCTAATAATGATTCGAAATGCTAATCCTGAAATTGCTAGAGGAGAATACAAAGCCCTATTAACTCAGAAAAACAATATTGGTGGATTCACATCTACATATAATGACAGTACTGTATGTGTATTTCATAATACTTCTTCAACAGCAACTGAAGAAATTGATCTATCAACCATAACTAACTTTAAGTTTAATGAAGTTAGAGCTTATGTTGGTCAAGGAAAAGCAAATTTAAATGGGAATATTTTAACAATTGAACCATTGACATCTGTAGTTTTAAAATAAAATTCAGCAAAAAATAGTTTGAAAATATAATTCAAACTATTTTTTTATTCCTAATTTAATTATTTACTATATTTTTATATAAAAACTCCAAAGTAGACTTTCCAATAGATAGAGACAACAATCACATGAAGATTGTCTTTATTCTACTAATTATTTGTCTTCTTTGGAGTATCATATCAATTACTAATATCTTTTCTCTATAGTATTAATTATTTAAAAGGCTTTCTTCTGTCTCAGGATCAAAGAAATGCATTACTTTCCCCTCAAATGATACATTAATCTTACAACCAGCAATAAGATTATTCTTATCTTCAGATGATAAATGCATTGTAGGAATACGAACAATAAGGTTTGTATTATCTTTTGTGATAACATGTAGATGAACCTCACTACCCATCATTTCATTAACTAAAATTGTAACCTCAAATGAGTTACCTGTTGACTCTCTTGTAACAACCATATGTTCTGGTCTTACACCAAGAATTACTTCTCTTGCCTGATAATTCTTACTAGCTAAAATATCACCTTTTTCACCATCAACTTCAATTTTTGAACCGAATGGTAAAACATAATACTTACCATCTTCATTTATTAATTGAGTCTTAAATGTATTCATTTTTGGAGCACCTATAAATTCAGCAACAAATAGGTTTGCAGGATGATCAAACACTTCCGTTGGAGTACCAACCTGTTTAATAAATCCATCTTTCATAATAACAATTCTATCACCTAAAGTCATAGCCTCAGTTTGATCATGCGTAACATAAATAAATGTTGTATCAATTCTTTTACGTAAAAGAATTATTTCTGCACGCATTTGATTACGTAATTTTGCATCTAGATTTGATAGTGGTTCATCCATTAAAAATACCTTTGAATCTCTTACCATTGCTCTACCTATTGCAACACGTTGACGTTGACCTCCTGATAAAGCTCTAGGCTTACGTAACAATAACTCTGTTATACCTAATATTTCTGCTGTTTTTGTTACCCTATCAAATATTTCATCGTTTGTAAAGCCTTTAACTTCTGTTCCATCCTCAAGAACTCTTTTACTCTTATTCAAACGTAATGGAAAAGCCATATTTTCAAATACAGTTAAATGTGGATATAATGCATAGTTTTGGAAAACCATCGCAATATTTCTATCCTTTGGTTGTAAATCATTTACTACTTCTCCATCAATTTCTATTGTTCCTTCACTAATTTCCTCTAGACCGGCAATCATTCTTAATGTCGTAGATTTTCCACATCCTGATGGACCAACAAATACAACAAATTCTTTATCTGCTATATCTAAGTTAAATTCTTGAACAGCTACTACCTTGCTATCATATATTTTTTTTACATTTTTTAATTTTATCTCTGCCATATAAATCTCCTAACCTTTAACTGCTCCACCAGTAACACCTTCTACATAGTACTTTTGTAGGAACATAAATAATAATGCAATTGGAATTGCAACAACAACGCCACCAGCACAGAATGTTGTATAATTAGCTGCTAAAGATTGTGGTGTAGAAATCATATTTTGCAATCCTGCCGCAACATTCATACCAGCACTATTTAAATTTGAAATCATTCTAGCAAACATGAAATCACCCCAAGGTGCCATAAATGCTGTTAAAATAGTATATATTATTATAGGCTTTGCCATAGGCATTATTATTTTATAGAATATTTGTAATCTTGTAGCTCCATCAACACGCGCTGCTTCATCAAGAGTTTTTGGTATAGTATCAAAGAAACCTTTTGATACATAGTATCCCATACCACTACTTGCTACATAGACAAGAATCAATCCTGGAACAGCATTAACACCTGTCAATCCTAAATCAGATAATAATCTAAATAATAAAATCATAGTTAAGAATCCAGGAAACATTCCTAGTATTAACATAAAATTCATTAAGAACTTGCGTCCTTTAAAACGTAATCTAGATAGAGTGTAGCTCATTGATAAAACAATAATAGTTTGTACTACAGCACATACTAAACCAATTATAAATGTATTTAAAAACCATTTTGGAAAATCGGTTTTAGTGAACAATTTTACATAATTATCAAATCCCCATTGCTTAGGAACTATATACCCTACTTGATAAGTCGATTCACAACGGAAAGATTCAAACAAGATAAAAACAAATGGGATAAGCCAAATAATAGACATAATAATTAGAATTGCATAAACTATACCATTAGAGATTCTATTTTTAGTTTTCATTCCCATATGTCTCTTTATTTTTTTTGTCTTAGTTTCAGAACTACTTTCCTTAACTAATTTTTTTAGTTTAGCATTATTAGTCATTATGAATAGTCCTCCTCATTTCTTGTAGATGGTATGATGTTATAGATAATTAATGAAATAACTGCTACAACTACGAAAATCATTATACCAATAACAGATGCCAATTTATAATTGCTTGTACCACTCTCAATTGTTATCTTAAATAACCAAGTTATTAATAAGTCAGTGCTTGTTGCAGAACCACCACTAGTTAATAAATCTGGGTTCGGTGGTACACTTCCTGTCAACAAGTAAACGACATTAAAATTATTAATATTAGAAATAAAACTTGTCAATAAATATGGACCAGTAACAAATAGCATATAAGGTAAAGTAATCTTCCTGTATTGCTGCCAAACATTAGCACCATCAATTCTAGCTGATTCATATAAATCCTGTGGAATATTCATTAGTACTCCAGTAGTTATAAGCATTAAATAAGGGATACCAATCCATATATTAATTAAAATGACCATAACTCTAGCTAAAGTAGGATTATCCCAGAATTTTATTAGTTGAGTATTGTCCTTTATTATTCCTAAATTTAATAAAATACCATTGACTAAACCATTTGTATTAAACATTTTTGATACATATAGTAATGATATAAACTGTGGAATAGCTATTGTTAATACTAAAATGTTACGCCATAATTTTTTAAATTTAATTCCCTTTTTATTTATTATCATTGCAACAATCATTCCTAAGAAATAATTAGTAAAAGTTGCAAAAAAAGCCCACATTAATGTCCAACTTAATATTTCACCAAATGCAGCACTTAGATTCGATGAACCAGAATTCCAAACAAATAATTCATTAAAATTTGTTAAACCAATCCATGTAAATAAATTTTTATGTCCATCATGAGCTGCATCATAATTTGTAAAAGCGATCAAAATCATAAAAATAATAGGTAAAACAGTAAATATTAATATACCTGTAATAGGTAAAGCTAATAATGTTTTATGAAATTGATCATCTACTAAAGAACGTAAATCATCTTTACCACTTTTAATCTTTTTACCAGAAGCAATAATATCTTCACAAATTCTATTTTGTTTAATATTAAAATACCATGTTCCAATGTATGCAATTATAAATCCAATGGTTAAAATACCATATAATAATATTTTAAATGAATCATCACCAGGAACATCAATCCATGTATCGTAAATAGGATCATATACATTAATTAATGCAGTATCTCCAAGCGTTCCGAATTTAGAAAGCCAGTGACCACCTGCTAGAACCATATATAAAATAAAAATCACTTGAAAGCCAAAAAATAATATACCTCTTAATATTTGCTTCCTAGCAAAATTGCCAAAGCCTAAAATAAAATAGGATACTTTTGTCTTCCAAGAACATTTAATAAATGTTTCATGAATAAAAAGACAAGTCTCTTTAATCTTTAGACCTAATTTCTTTATTGCATTCCAAATTCTTTTACCAAGATTTTGAAAGAAAACCGGTATCGCTATAAAAAAACAGATAAGTTTGTAAAGAAATTTACGAGGTTTACTAAGCCTTAGATATTCTAAATCAGTTAATTTCTTCATATTTTCTCCTTTTGTCTAAAAATAGGTTGTAGCATTTTTGCCACAACCCATTCTTTTTTATAACGATGTTAATTAATTAGCAGCCTCAAGTGTGATTGTACCTGTACCAGCTGTAGCATCATATACAAATTTAACAACATATGTACCAGCAGTTTCAACTACGAAATCACCTGTACCACTACCAAATGAAACATCCCAGTTCTTACCTTGACGAACCTTGAATGCATCACCAGTTTTGAATTCAATAGCTGCAGATTTCCATGTACCAGCAGGGCTTTCAGTCATTGGAATATCAGTTTTCCAACCATCATCATTCATACTACCGATTACTGTAAATGCTCTTGCAACTTCAGGATCAATAGAGAATAATGCATCAACAGCACTCTTGTATGCAGATAATGCTGATTTTAATTCAGCATCTGTTGTAGCTGTTTTAGCAGATGTAGCATATGTCTTAGAGATATCCCACCAAGAACCATGAATTTGACCTTGAGGAATTGCATATGAACTTTGTGCTGCTAATGCAGATAATGCAACATCAGATTTAACAGCTTCAGATTGTTGAGCCTTTAGATTTGATGGACCCCAACCATAATCTTCAAATCTTTGAGTTTGACATTCTTCATTAGTTAAATATAGAGCCAATTGCTGTAAAACAGCACCTTTCTTAGCATCAACTTGAGGCTTAACACCCATTAATTTATTTCCTGAGAAAGAACCCATATGATAAGAATTACCATCTACTGTAAATGAAGGTAAATCAGTTGCGCCAAAATTATTACCTAATGCTTCTTTTGCAGTTGATGTACCCCAAGTACCAGAAATAACTACTGCTGATGGAATAGCTGCAGCAAAGTCAGCTGTATTACTTGAACTAACATAGCTTGAAGATTTTAGTATCTTTTGCATACCTTTTAATGCAACAACACCAGCATCTGAATTAAATGTATCATTAACTTCACTAAATGAACCATCTTCTGCAGTTGTCCATTCAGACTTACAACCAGTTGCAAAGAAGAATGATGCATTGTACCAACCAGATGTTTCTAATTCCATAGAGAACATTTTTCCTGCTGCTTCACAATCAGCAATTATATCCTCTAAGTTATCTAAATGAGATTCTTGAATGACACTCTTGTCATAGAACATAAAGTAGCCATTATCTGAAGTTAATGGATAACAATAAATACTACCATCAACTGTAGCTGCTTTAACAGCACCAGCATCGTTTAATTCTGTAACTGTTTCAGAAGCTTTAACACCTAATTTGTTTAATGCACCAGCCTGAACTAATCTTGCAAGTTGATCTTGTGCAAAACAGAAAATATCAGCACCTTCTTCAACATTTGCAATCATGTTAGTAGCAGAATCCTTTTCACTAACACCATTAACTGTAGCATTAATAACTACACCTGGATACTTTTCTTCAAAAGCGTCAATTTGAGTTTCTGTCAATTCTTTAACTCCAGCAACCTCACTTACCCAAACGCTTACGTCATAAGTACCTTCTAATCCTTCAAGTGGATTCTCTTCTTTACTACAAGCAGCTAACACTAAGCCCGCAGTAATAGCACCCACTCCTAAAAATAGTTTTTTTAATTTCACAATAAAATCCTCCTTCATTTTGAAACTATTTTTTAAGAAATTATTAACTTTTTAAAAATTGTTAACTTCGTATATATCATAATCTTTTAATTATTTTTTGTCAATAGATTGCCAAAAAAAAACTTAATTTTTTGAATAAAATACAGATAGTGTTAATATTATTTTAAATATTTCGAATTTAATTATTTTCTATCAATTAATTATATTTAACTAGAATTATTATAATTCAACAAGAATAAAGCATATTTAGATAAAATATGTATCTGATTTTGCTAGATACTCTAGCATAGCCTATAATCTTATAAAAGGAAAACAAATTGAATAATAAACAAATATTTTGTATAATCTAATCGTAGTAAATTTAGTTATATTTGTCTTTATTATAGGTTTTTATCACAAAAAATTTATCAACTTATTAATAAAACAATAAATAAATTATTTCATAATTTTTCGGGCATAGCCCTAAGATTACCAGCAGCACTTACCAAAGCGCACTTATAG
>JBJEFS010000041.1:0-3488 GCA_051874325.1 Anaeroplasma sp. | reverse complement strand
TCTTTTCGTCATATGTTGTGATTCCTTCTGGTAAATTCATATTATATTCAATTAGAACACTATTACCTTTTTCAGTAATTTTAAATGTAACTTCTCCTTCAGGATTAGCTTTACCATGTGCTAATTGTGGTATTTGTATATCTTTACCAACTGCTGGTTGATATAAAGCAACTGGGCAAGGGTGAACTGTATGAGTAAGTGCAGATACTAACCATGCTGGAGCAGCACCAGTAATTCTAACTGGTTTTCCTTCTTCAGATAAATGTTTTACAGCTTCAACAGCTTTTAATAAACTTTCTTGATTCCATACTAGCTGATTAACAACTTTTCCATTAGGTAACGTTTGTTCTTTAGCTTCAATTCCAATTTCTGCTCCTAATTTTTGAATATCTATTGTATTAATCATATCTAATAATAATTTAGCTTGATATAAAGTTTCTTCACTATCTCTTCCAGTAGAAGCATATGTATTTTCAAATTCTTCTTTTTGTATACCATAAATGTCATCTGGACCACTTAATATTAAAGAACCTCCAGCTTCTATATCCATTGCACCACCCCAAGGGGCCTCGAACTCAATATCTTCATCAATTTGAGTAGATAACACAGGTCCACCTTTTGGTTTGTATTGTTCTGGATTTTCTGGGTCAATTTCATATTTCTTCTTAAAAGTAGAATCTGAAACTATGTATTCTTCTCCATCTGGATTAGTAACAACCCATCCAGGTTCTCCAGTTTTTTCATCTAAAGTAACAGTATTTCTTGTTTCTTCTAAACCGTTAGCCATTATAGTAACTATTTCTTCTCCTAATTCACCTTGTCTTGCATGTATTCTAGCAAATTTTGCAACTTCTTCTATAGTTAATTTTCCTGATTTAATTCCTTCTCTTACGTATTCAGCAATATTTTCAACTTTTCTAAAATTTTTTTCTTTCATTTTTTTACCTCATTTCTCTAACAATTTTTACGGCTTGTTAGTAGCCCTATCTTTTATAAATATCTTTAGTAATAACATAATCAACAAATTCAGAAATCTTCTGTTTTAATTTATCTGAATAAGATAAAAAGTTATAATCTAAGCAATCACATAAATAAGCTAAGTTGATTAAATCGTTATCAAGATTTAATCCAACAATGATTATTTCATCTTCATTGTTAAACATTCTTTTATCAATTAAATCTTCTACAGTAAAATTTAAGTAATCTTTTCCTTCTATATTGTTTTTAAAAATTTTACTATCTTTTTTTACAATGATATCCGCAATATTATCTTCTATATCAACAATTTGATACCTGTAGTAATTGATGTCCAATTCTCTAGTTAAATAAATCACTAATTTATTTAAAATAAACTCCTTATCTTGATGTAAAATTTTTTTAATTCTTTCTAATGCTTTTTTATCTTGCTCTAATTTTAATAATGTTACAGATTCCATTTCCAATATTTTTTGATATGCTTTTATCATTTCTTGTTATCCCTCCTTTCTCATATTTAATTCTTTGTAAAAATAAAAATATAGATATACATTTAGATTGCATATCTATATTTCCCTTGTATCAAAA
The DNA here is from genome assembly GCA_051874325.1 of Anaeroplasma sp. Lineage (GTDB taxonomy): Bacteria > Bacillota_I > Bacilli_A > Acholeplasmatales > Anaeroplasmataceae > Anaeroplasma. The sequence goes on along the minus strand of JBJEFS010000041.1, from coordinate 1,925 downwards.
AAGACTTATTATGCAATCTAAATTACATAATAAGTCTTGTTATTTCAAATAAAACCAGAATAATTCGGTTGTTGATTTTATTCCATATTAAATCTTAATTCAATATGTCAACTACTCCCTTATTACAGTTTTAGTATAACACATGTTAACATAATTTGTCAACTCTTTATAAAAATTTTTCAAAAAACTTGTTCCGGTAACAGTCACAATCATTAATATGAAGGAAGTGAAGATAAACCAATTTGCTTACTATCATAAGGTCTGGAGCCTTACAGTAAACGTGCTTGACTCTAATGGTCAAATAGGTATATGAGAATGGCACATAGTTCCTTCTATATCAACGAAAAACATTAATGATTTTGAATGGATTAATAATACTAATGTAGCTTTTGTTTGCAGATTTTTCAAATACTTTCATTTATATAAATTTATAAATAATTATATTATATATCTAAAAATTATCCCACCCTAATTTTTCTTTTGTATGAATTTTTAGCAGTATATTTTACAATTATGTAATTTTGTGGTAAAATATAAGTATAGTCATTGATTGGAGGTTTAGATATGGATGTTTTGGATAAAATTGAGTTAAATATTTTTGGTAAAACCAGAGCTGTTACATTTACTGAACTACTTGACATTTATAAACGTTTAGATGACCCTAATCCGATACAACATGCAATTGAAAGCTTTGAAGAACATGCAAGAAAACAGCTTTCAGGCAAAGATACATTTAATACCTTAGATGTACTAAAAAGTTACTTTAAGGACTTATATAGACCATATATGACTGAGATGGATTATAATATTCATGAACCATCAAGAGATGTTTTAAATGTTTTTGCCAGTAAAATACCTTTAAGTGTTCTTAGTAAATTTGCACAAGAATATCTCGATTATGATCAAAAAAGTCAAGAAATATTACAAGAAGTTATTTCCAAAAAAAATAAAAGTGTTGGTAGAAATGGTGAACACTCATTTTGTTAAAAGAATTATAAAATAACAATAAACCCTAGGATCTAGTGTCTATTGTTATTTTTCGTTTTCTGCCTTTAAAATATCTTCTTTGTATATTGATTTAACATTACTTAAGAAATCCACCTATCTATTATTCCCAATATTTTTTTCTAATTCCATTAATTTCTTTAAAATATAATTAATTTAATCTAATTTTTTGACTATCTATTTCAGCAAATTTCATCTATTGCTTATTAAAATTCCAGTGATTTTTTTAATATTTTTTAGAAATTTTTAATACACTATGCTAATATTAATTATATATAAATATTTTCTAATACTATTTTTAAATTTTCCTTATTTTAAATAATCAAATATATATTAGATATAGCATCTTATGCTTTTAGAAAAATCTTTCTTTTAAATCTTGAAAATTAAAATATAATAGCAAACTACGAAACTCTTAGCATTAGTTCAGTACTGAATACCTACATTATTTGTTAATTTTTTTGTATAATATTTCATTTTTTTGTTGACAATTTACCCTTTTTATAGTATTATTGTTATTGTATTTATGGACCAGTAGCTCAGCTGGATAGAGCAACGGCCTTCTAAGCCGTGGGTCGGACGTTCGAGTCGTCTCTGGTTCACCAAAACTCTTCTTTATTAAAAGAAGAGTTTAAATAACGAGGTGTGGCTCAGTTGGTAGAGCGCGTGGTTTGGGACCATGAGGTCGCAGGTTCGATCCCTGTCACCTCGACCAATTAAAGAGAGTTTTTAAACTCTCTTATTTTTTTTGCAAATTTATAAAACGTTGATATTTAAGGCTTTTTCGTCAACATGATTTTTTAAAATTTATGAAAATTTAATAAAATTTTTATAAATTACTACCGAATTCACTCCCTATTTTTTCAAAATCGAGTAGGAGAAATTTCTCGTGACCGAGAAGTTTCGACCTCTCACACCAC
>JBJEFS010000040.1:0-3495 GCA_051874325.1 Anaeroplasma sp. | reverse complement strand
TAAATTATTAGATAGAGATGAAGTAGCAAATAAACTTGGAATATCTACAAGAACACTACAATCTCATATTTCATCTATTTATGCAAAAACGGGTTATGATAATTTGGCTAAACTTTCTGTTTATTGCGTATCTAATGGATTCATTGTACCTAATTTGGAAACTCCTGAACAATAAAAAAATAAACCTTCACTCGTTATCAAAATGGCTATGAAGGTTTATTTTTTTTGTGTTTTAATTTTTTACATTAAATCAATATACTGAAATGTCTTTTACTTCTTCTTCAACTCCTGTCAAATCCAATTTTCCATCCATCCCGCTAAATACTATTGGAAATGTTTCGTAAAATCCATTATATTCAAATTCTATACACATCTCTGGTGTAGTTGTTTCTGCTAAATAATCATCTAGGACAATAAATGGTTTAGTATACTCTTTAATTAAAGTATTATCTAATTCTAATTCTCCTTGTTCATTTATAAAGCAATTATATAAAGTTATCTTTACTTCTTCTGATTTTGGAATTATTACAAAACAATTTCCTGTTCCATTATTTCTAGATTCTTCTGTTCTATAGTCAAACATTTCTAAACTATTAAATAAGTAACTGTAATAAAAATCATCATTATTATCTAATGGTTCTAAACTACTATATACATGATCATTATAAAAATTATTGCGTACAAATTCATCTCTATTACTATCTAATACATACCCTATTGCTAAACATTGGTTATCAGAGAATTTTATTTTTGTTTCTAAGTATTCTCCATTTATAAAATCAATAGCTACTCTATCCTCACGAATTGCAATTAAAGTATCTGGATTAAATTCATATACTTCAGCCACATCATCTCCTGTGCTTATTTCTGCAATAAAGTTATTTGTTTCGTTATAATAACATTTTACATTTGGTATATATTCAAAACGTGATATATAGAAATTTCTAATCATTTCTTCCCATTCACTAGCCTTATATCCACCAAATTCTATGTTATCCCCCTCTGTGTTAATCATTCCATTTTTATCTGGTACGAACATAAAATATTTTATATAAATTGTTATACCTACTATACATATAACTGTTCCAATTAGAATACCAATTATAATTTTTTTCATTTTAACCCTTATTTTCTTTATTTTTTATCAATTTTTATAGAATCAAAAATTGCTGTTACTTCTTCTTCTTCCAATAATTTATTTATATCATCTATTGATTCATCTAACACATATATTGTTGCAGAGAACTGTGTATTTAAGCCATCTGTTCTCATTCCATCTGTATTATAACATCTAGTCATTCCAATATATTTTGAATTTTTACTAACATATTTTACAACAACGTCTTCTCCATTTATTTGCTTTACTGTACCAGTCATACCATTTATTTTTTCTGTTGTAGCTTTTTTAAAGTCTTCAAAATTTGCATCAGTTTCTCCATATTTTTCTTTCCATGCGTTACTTGTGTTATATACATAAGATGTATTTTCAAATTCTATAATAAATCTTTCACTTACTAATGTAAAATCGGCATCCCAGTTATATGGAGCTTTATCTGATTTTCCTTTTATTAGTTCATAACCTTTATCTTTAGGTACATCAATTGATACTTTATAAAATTTAAGTTCATTCCAAGTTAATGTTTCAGTTTCTGCTTTTGAGGTTTTTTCTCCTTTTGGCATACATACAATTCCAACTATAATTGCTATAACAGCTATGGCAGCTACAATTCCAATAATTACTTTTTTATTCATTTTAAATCTATCCACCTTTCTTTGATTTTATTATTTCCCTAAAATTCTTTCTTCAACTTCATTTGCTATTTTTGAATATTTAGGTCTATTATCATAAGCTAAATTCATAGTTTCTTCTTTTAGATTTTGCTTTTTATCTTGTGCTTTTTCAATATCCTCATCATTTTTTGTTATTTTAGATTTTAATATACTTCCAGCTGCACCAATAGCATTTTTTGCGTATTCTCTTTGTCTTTTTTGTGATTCTGTTCCAACAAATGATGCTTTTACACTTCCAAGCACACTTCTATCTTCGTACCTATTAAATAATTTATCAAATTTGTCTATAATTCCCCTTGTAGAACCTAAATCGTTCACATCTCTTCCTGTTGTAATTTTTAATTTATTTACATAAGGATGAACATCTGGCGCTTTTGCATATTGTCTATTATTGCTACCAAATACATCTTGCATTGAAGATTTTAAATTGATAATAACTCCAACCTCAGAATATTTTTTTCCGTTTTGTGAATCATTATTTGCAACATTATATGTATTATAATTTTCAATTTGGTCATATCTAAACAATTCTTTGTAAATTTTTTTATCTCCTTTTGGATCTACAACTTCAAACATAGCAATATCATCTGCGAAGATAATTCCTCTAAAACTATGAATGTATCTTTCTTTTTTCTTTTTGTCTAAAATTTCATAAGCTTCTTTATATATTTTGTTTTGTCTTTCCATATATTCTATATGTTCTTTTATTCCATTTGGTGTAAATTGAGATACATCAATTAGAAAACTACACTTTTTTTCACATTCTTTACATATGTATCCGCTTTTGTTTACTAATGTTTTTCTACTTAAGAAACCAGCTTTTTCTCCACATAAATTACATTCTTCCTTTGAAAATAATCCCATTTTATTTTCCTCCCTTCTTTTAATTTTTATTATACTTTATCATATATATCTACTTTTGACATCGTAGCTGAAATGCAAATTTCAATTTTTTTTTGCTTAGAAAATGCAAATTCTCTTTTGCTATGCAATACCATTAAATTATTTAAAAACAAAAAAATAACTGCTAATTGTAGCAATTATTTTTTATTTTTTTTTCGAAATAAATTCCCTAAAAAATTACCTGCATCTTTTATTATTTCAATATTATTTCTCGTTCTTGTATAATCATCATAAGTCCCATTTTCTATCATTCTTTTTCGATTTTTTTCAATCATTTCATCTCTTTTGTCATTTATAATTCTGTTAGAAGCTTCTTTCAAAGCATCTTTAGCAAGTTCATCTCTGTTTTCATACAAAATATCTTTAGTGATTTTCATTGATTGTATCTTTTCTTCTTTTGTCATTTTTTTTGCTTTTGGTGTGCATTTTGATACTAGCGTATTAAATCGGTTTAACAATTCTGATGTAGAAAATTGCTGTTCAAATTCTGAAGCACTACTACATTGCTCACCTAACGCCTGTGTATCCTTAATAAACATATTCATTTCTGATTTTAAATCATCTGGAACAGAAAAATACTCTTCAAAAAAGTTAATTTTTGCATCCACACAAGTTTTTACTTCATCTACCATAAGCATAACTCCTTTCATTATTACATTGTACTATTATATTCTTTTTTTTGCATCGTCCTTTAGGTGCAAATCTTCAACTTTTTTTGCCTCAAAAGTGCAAATCAAATATTTTTAATTGATACATTAACCGAAAATTGTGGAACTGTTGAAACATAAAAGTACCCTTTTA
>JBJEFS010000039.1:0-3548 GCA_051874325.1 Anaeroplasma sp. | reverse complement strand
CAAATATTTAGATGAAAAAGCAACTCATTATTGTGTAACAAAAATCAGTTCCTTAACGTTACATTATAATCGTTAATTGAATAAAAACCAATATTACACAAATATGTGATTTTTCCTAAGTTTCAAAATTTTAGATTTTTAATAATTAATGTTACACGTTTAATATTACATTTGTAATTAATAATTCATTTATTCATCAGCATAACTCAATATTTCAAAAGCCTTTTAAATGCTCTTTAAACGCCCTTTAAAAGGCATTTAAAAATAGAACTCACACTATAATTATGTGAGTTCTATTTTTTTGAGTTTTATTGTTTGGATTTTTCTTTGAGGTATTTTTTAATTTCCTTGTAGAGTTCTGGACGTTCATCAGCCATCACATCATAAAGCATAGATTGGAATTGTTCTGCTCCATTTTCAAGAATAGAATGGTTTTTAACATCAATATTCTTCTTGTAGGCTACTGCTTTAGTTAAAGCCACTGTATTCTTTACCAACGTTTCAATATTAGCAGATTTCAATTGTTCCTCTGGAAGTGCGTTTATACTGTTTAAAAGTTGACTACAAAGAAGTCTAGTTAAAGGCTCTGTGAAGTCAACATTTTTATATCGTTCGGTTTCTTCCATGATGGCTTTAAAATTCTCTTGGGTCATTCTTAAAGTTTGGAGAGTTTCCATCAGATTAGAGGCATAACGCTGAACCGCCGATTTTGAAACGCTATTACCAGTGCTTTTGATATAATCAACGATTTCTTTGTAGGTGAAATCTGCCTTAATCATTTCGTCAACGGCTTCTTTAACGTCAGAGGGCAACTTTTCAATGGCATAGTGTTTTCTTTTCTTCTTTCCCATGATACACCTACACTTCTACACAATCATCTTGGATAGCACCACAAAGGAGTTTAATTCCTGCGGAAGTAAGTGATATGTGAATATCATTAAAATTACTATCATCAAGGGTAGTTTCATTTTTAGTGATTGTATCAGTTAGTTGAATATATCCACTTTTTTGAAGATATGTAACACTATCAAGGAATTGATAATGGTCAATATCATTAAAAGCATATTCAAGACTTTTGAGCCTTTGACGGTCACCCTTTAGAACGTTCAAGGTTCTTAATATTCTGCCATTGGTGTCCATTAGATTACTTGTATCTATCTTTCTTTGTAGATTTTTATCAATCATAGTTATTGCTCCTTAAATTATTCAGTTAGGGGATTAGCCTCATTTAATAGCATACCAGCCATATTTTCTATAAAACTATCTATTTGCATATATTCAGTAGTATTCTTGATATAAGCACAAGCATTATGATAAACAGTTAAGGCTAATTTTTCTTTTTGTTTTTTAGTCATTATATGTCTTGGACATATTAACCCTAAACTTTCAGCGTAACTCCTTAATGCTATTTCCATAGTATGATTTCCAAAATGTTTATTTACAAGGTCATTAAATTCCTCTTGTGTCATTTTGAAAACATCTGGATTTAATAAAGCTAAATCTTCATTATCTATCTTTGAACCTGTTATATTATAAGCAGTTTCAAGACGGTTTAAATATGCTTTGTATGTATCTTCTAAGCGTGATAAATATTCCTCTTGTAGGTTTGTTATATCTTTTGTAACAGTTGGAGCATATTTTTGCCTTAATTCTGCATTACCATCAAATTCATGGTATCTATCTAGAAGTGGTTTAACTTTCTTTAGATACTCTAGTATAGTACGATTTAAGTTAGTTCTATATAAACTATCAAATTCCATAGGCTGAATAGCACATAATTCTTCATAAGTCATAATATAGCATTCCTTTCAATTTTTCTTATTAACTCAAAACACTCTGGATTATACTCAACATAGTTTAATCTTTGTTGGGTTTCAAGTTCTTCCATTTCAAAGTATAAACTTCTTAAAGATGGCATTTTTCTAAGGGTTCTAAGTGCTTTTAATTCAATCTGTCTAACGGTTTCTACAGTAACAGATAGAACATTACTAATATTTCTTAGTGTCATATCTTTAAAATATTTCATTATGATAACTTCCCTTGAACGTTCATCAAGATGGGATATAGCCTCCCAAACTATTTGTTGGGTCTCTGATACCTCTATTCTTTCAAATTGTTTTAAAGCTGTTTCATCGATAATAAAATCTATTTCTTCAGTTTCTTCATCATCTTGACTAATATTACTATTTAAACTGAAACAATTGTTTAAAGGTTCGTTTCTCTGCTTAGAAGTTTTCAATCCCATAACCCTTTGAAATGCGTTTTTTAATGTATAGTTTAGATATGTGGTAAATTTGTATCCAGAATTAATATCAAAGTATTTGATAGCCTCTAGGAGAGCCATATAACCCTCTTGTATAAGGTCTTCTTCTGTGGCTATGGAATTATCCCTAAACCTTTGATAATACCTATATGCGTGTAGTGAGATAAGTCTATGAACGTTTTTCCAAAGAACTTCAATATCTTTCTTGTTGCCATTCTGGATAGCAATAACTAAATCTTCATTAGATATATTTTCATTCATGAGTAAAACCTTATTTCTTCGACATTTTAGCCATTATAATTGCTCTGATACATCTTTCAGTCAAATTATATTTCATTGCCAAATGATTATATTTCATGCCATTTATATAATCTTGATATATTAAATTGTTTCTATAATTCCTAACAATAGTATCATAGATTGGAATGTATATGTTACTTCCACCAAATAGATTAATCACCTTTAATCCGTTTTCTAAACCAATACAATTTAGAACCTCTATGAAATTTTCACAACGTTTAACACCTTTATTCCCATCACTCCATAAGGATAGTGCCTTAATATCTTCTTTAAAATTCACGTCTTATCCTCCGATTTCCATCTATCAATGGTTCTTCTAACTGTTCTTTCAGATATATCATAACGTTGTGATATAATTTTAAAGTTATCACCATGTTTATAGTCATTAACTATTTGTTGGGCAATGTAATCCTTTAAGATGGTTTCTTCAAGTGGTATGTAGATACTTCCACCACCAAACATTTGGATTATTTTAGCGATAGTTTCCGCACCAAATTCATCATAAAGTAGTTTAATATCATGATTGTTAGACTTCTTTATTGCTTGGACTAATACTTTTAAGTCTTTCACGTTCAGCACCACCTTTAATATATTATTACACTTGTCAAGTGACAAGTAAAATGTATTTGTCCATCTGATGGTATAAAAATAGGACGGTCACACCGTCCCATTAAGCTATATTCTATGTAGTTACTTCAAGAGATACTTCATAAGATTAATGCCAGTAAATAAACCACTTTTAAAACAATCACTTTGTAGGTCAGCCTCGACAACATTAATTTTAGATGATAGTTCTAAATATTCTTGTGAAGATAATTTTTCCTTTAGAAGATTATCTAGTTCATTTATCTTGTGAGCAGTTTCATCAGAATAGATGTCAGTGGAATATGTATCATCATTGTTATAATAAACCATATCAAAAAAGGTTTTATCATTGAAAACCATGCCTTTTTTAGTTGTTGTGTGTTGTTGATTATTAGTAATG
>JBJEFS010000038.1:0-3554 GCA_051874325.1 Anaeroplasma sp. | reverse complement strand
TACCTGTTTTACCTCCAACTCTATAGCCTTCAATAAAAGCGTTTCTACCAGTTCCTAATGCACATACACACTCTAGAGCATATCTCATTAAATTTGAAGTTTTAGGACTAATAGGATTAGTTTTTATTATTCTTTCTTTTTCAAATACTATTTCACCTGTAAATGTTTCTAATTGCTTTAAAATGTATGGTTTTAACAATTGACCACCATTAACTGCAGCTATAGCTGCCATAGATAATTGAATTGGTGTATAAGCACTTGATTGACCAAATGCTTGTGTTGCAAGTTCAACAGGTCCACAGTTATTTTTCTTTACTATAATGGGACTACCTTCACCTTGTAGATCTATTCCTGTTTTAGAAGTCATTCCAAATTTTTCTAGGTATTCATAAAATTTTTCTACGCCTAATCTTCTACCAAGCTCCATAAAGCATACATTACAAGAATTTTGAATACCCTCTAAAAAAGTTTGAGAACCATGTCCTCCACTTTTCCAGCATCTAATTTTTCTATCTGCAACAACAGTAGACCCAGAACAATAAATTCGATCATTTAAATCAAATAATCCTTCCTCAAGAGCAGCAGAATATGTAATTATTTTAAATGTTGAACCTAATTCAAATTGATTAAAAATAGGCAATATTCTATTATATATTTCAGGATCATAATCTTGATAATTTAAAGGATCAAAATAAGGATATGAGGTCATACCTAATATTTCACCAGTTTTAGCCGACACCATTATACCCATAACCTGATTTGGATCATATAATTCAACAGCCTTATTAATCACACCATCCATAATTTTTTGAAGTTCAATGTCTATTGTTAAATAAACATTCATACCCGGAGTGGAATTTTTGTACTCAGATATCATATCATGCATTAAATTACCTTTTGCATCAGTATATATAGCTAAAGCACCATTTTGACCCTTTAAATAATCATTATACATATATTCGACACCTGATAATCCTTCCATATCTACACCACAAAATCCTAATACTGAGCCTAATGTATTTCCATATGGATAATATCTTTTATTATCATATGTTATATATATTCCATCTAAATTCGCTTTAGAAATATCTAATGCCTGTTGATAGGTAATTCTTCTTCCCTCAGGCTTTATAATTTCAAGTGAATTGTTTTTTTTAAGATGTTTTAATATTTTATTATAGTCACACTCTAATATTTCTGATATTATTTTGGCTGTAGATTCTTTATTATCAATTTGTCTATTTATTGAACATACTGTATATGCCAATTCATTACCAACAATTACATTACCATTTCTATCTAAAATTAACCCTCTTGAGGTCTCTACAGGTATTTCTCTACTCCATAAATCATAGGCCAAAATATTTATTTTATTTGATTGATAAAATGTTATATATCCTAATTTTAGTATCAAAGCAGTAAATAAAAAAAAGAAAAAAATTATAATAAAGAAAATTCTTCTATTCATTATGTGTCTAAACAATAAAATCACCAATAAAATATATGCATTGGTAATTTTATTTAGTATTAATATTACTTGCCCTCTTTACTTAGATCTTTTATCATTGGTATAAACCAAATATCATCTTTACATATAGGATCTGAAGCAGGAATAAAACCATATTTTTTATAGAAATCAACATTTCTTATAGAAGAATCCAATGTCATAATCTCAATTTGCCTTTTTTGAGCTATAGCTATGACATACATTAATAGTTTTTTTCCTATCCCATTACCTTGTATATTCTTATCTACAAATAAAAATTTAATATAACCATTATTTGACAATGACACAACACCAACTAATTTATCATTTAAATAATAACCATAGTATTCTTCTATTTTATTTTTGAAATTAGCTAATGTCTCATCGCCATAAACATAATTACTAATGAAATTCTTTTGTCCATTTATTGAATCCTCTTTATAGATTGTATTCATATAAACCTTAGCGACAAAATCTAGTGCAATATCTAATTCACTAATTCTTTTAATCAAATTATCACCCTAATCATTAACAAATTCTATCAATTTTAAATATATTTTTACCATAGCATATGTATCTAAGCAGCAATAATTCAACAAATTAATTCTTGTCCTATCATAGTCATCTTTATTCATATTCTTTAAATTTAAATATGCTGCATTAGCTTCATCACCTCTATGTATTTGTTCTAAATTATGATAGTTTAATTCAGAATCATTAGGAAATAAAGCTGGCAAGACACTTTTAATTGAAAAGCTGCCTCCCATTGCTCTATTATAGCAATATCCCTTTTGAAAAGGAATTGCCAAATCAATAAATCTATCTAATAAGGAATATAATTCATTAGCATAATTTGGATACATATGTGCGAGTTCTTTTATCCTTGATTTTTCAAACGAATCATTATATGCAATAATACTGCCAAATTGACCTAAATCTTCAATCATTTGTCTTACCAAAGGTAAAGTAGGATTATTTATACCATCTCCTAAAAATTCCTTGTGAATTAAATTATTATTCTTATCCAATATATGTAATGAATATTGAAATGGAATTTGTTGATATGGTCTGGTATTAATAATATCTGGAACAACAGCTTGATAAGTTTCAAAGTCAAAAAAATAAAGTGGAAAATCAAATTTACTTAAAAAAGTTTTAATATTATCCTTTTCAAGATAGTAATTATCTTTTTTCAAATTAAAAAATTCAATTTGTCTTTTTTGAATATCAGTTAGCTTAACATTATTTTTTAGCAAATCCTCAAATGTAATAATGTTATTTTTAATTTGTTTGGCCTTAGATATGTTACGATACAGATTTAAAACACTTCCTTCTTCTGGTATACCCAAACATTTATAGCAATAATTTGCAAAAGGACAGCCATCATATTCTTTACAATGACTTGTATAAATAGATTCTGGCTCTTCCTTATGATTTAATATATAATCTAAATCATTTAAATTATTATTTACTTCTTTAAATTTATTTTTCGCTATATTAGTTAAATCCTCAATCTTAAAAAAGGAATTAAGCTCCAATTTGCCATCGTATATATAATCACTATTAATATATATGACATTTATTGTATTTATATTATAACCTAAACTCTTTAAAATATAGTACTGATATGAAATATCATCACTATAATATGCCTTTAAACTAGCTGTAGATTTAACTTCATAAATACTATAACCAACCTCATCCTTTTTTAAAATATCAACTGCACAATAATTATTCTTATAGAAAAAAGCAGCTTCACAAATAACTTTTTCATTTCTATCTATAGCAGCTAAAGTGTTTTCCACCATTTTCTGCAAATTATTATCCTGCGTTTCAGCCAAATAATAGTCACCAAATAATCCCATCGCCAAATCACCAACAATATTACCATTTATGAGCTGATTTGTTTTATCCTTTGGAATCATATACTCTGGTTTATACTTTTCCAACCATAATCTTTTATGACAATTGCAATACTTTACATAAATACTTTTTGAATAATAATTCATATTATTCCTTGTATTATTAAACTAGTAAGAATTGTACTAAGTTAATAATACTTTCTCCT
>JBJEFS010000037.1:0-48316 GCA_051874325.1 Anaeroplasma sp. | reverse complement strand
GAAAAATATAAATTCTTTTAAAATATATAGATTTATAAAAAAAATCTTGTTATAATAATATAAAGAATATAAGGGGTGATACATATGCAGACATTAAACAAATTATGTTTAGAAATGATTAAGTATTTTAGTGGTGACCCAAAACGAATTCAACATTTTATTAAAGTTCATAGTTTTGCCAAATTCATTGCTGAAGGTGAAGGATTAGATAAAAATAAAATTATTTTGATTGAAACTTTGGCTTATATTCATGACATTGGAATTAAACAAGCAGAAGCAAAATACAATAGCTCTAATGGTATGTTACAAGAAAAGGAAGGTCCTGATGAGGCTCGAAAAATTCTAGGGCAATTAAACTATTCTGAATGTGACATAGAAAGAATTTGTTATATTATTTCTCATCATCATACCTATAGTATGATTGATGATATTGATTTTCAAATTTTAGTTGAAGCAGATTTTTTAGCTAATTTCTATGAAGATAGATTATCTAAGGATAATATTTTGTTATGCTATGATAAATATTTTAAAACTGAAACTGGAATGAACATATGCGAAATGATGTTCAATATTGATAAATAAAAAAGCTCCTTTCATATCAAAAATGAAAGGAGCTTTTTAAAATCTATTCTTTTTCTAAAGCTAAAGTTCTTGTAGTTAGGTCACAAACCTCAGCTGGTCCATAGTATTGAATAGCACCTGGATAAGTATAAGCAGTTTCAACAGCCCATTCTTCTCTATGAGCTTCGAAGTATTTAAATGGCTTTCCATCAAGCTCAACTAAAGCTTTCTTAATAACTGGTTTGTCTTCTCCATGTCTTCTTTCAATATTCATCATTTTAGTAATAGGCATACCACCAGCAATCCATTCCTCAGCTGGTTTAGATAAATTAGATACTTTAGATAGATATCCATTATATCCATATTGGATTAGCATAAATGCATTATAGCCTAAAGAATAGCAATAATCTGCATCAAAATTTGATGGGAATGCACATCTTCCTTCATAGCCAAAGAAGTGGTGTAACGCACTAAATTTACCTTTAAATGTACCATTTTTCTTTCTTTGAGCTAATTTATCACCGACTAAAGCAGAGAATAATTTTTCAGATTCTATTAATGAAACTTGAACATTTCCATGTGGATCTCTTTCTAAAAATAATTGTTGTTGAATAGATTGAGGAAGAATAGCAAATACAGCCATTGATTCCTTTGTTAATCCTTTTTCAATAAATGCATATTTATCATTCCATGTAACTAATGCATTAAATGCGTCAGCCTTTGAACCAGCTAGGAGCTCATTTATTTCATCAATTAATGTTCTAAACTCAGGAACGAATTCAACAACACCCTCAGGAATAATTGCAACACCAAAGTTCATTCCTTTAGCCGCTCTTTTTTCAACTGAGTCAGCAATATAATCAGCAATTTGAGATAAAGACATTTTCTTTGCTGCTACCTCTTCAGAAATTAAGCAGATATTAGGTTGAGTCTCTAAAGCACATTCAAGAGCAACATGAGAAGCAGAACGACCCATAACCTTTATGAAATGCCAATATTTTTTAGCAGAATTAGCATCTCTTTGAATATTACCAATAAGTTCACTATAAGTTTTAGTTGCCGTATCAAAGCCGAAGGAACATTCAATATCTTCGTTCTTTAAGTCACCATCAATTGTCTTAGGACAACCAATAACTTGAACACCAGTATTATTAGCAGCAAAATATTCAGCTAATACTGCAGCATTAGTATTTGAATCATCTCCACCAATAATAACGATAGCTGTAATGCCATGCTTTTTACAAACTTCAGCAGCAACCGCAAATTGTTCTTTAGTTTCTAATTTAGTTCTGCCAGAACCAATGATGTCGAAGCCACCAGTGTTTCTATATTGGTTAATATATTCATCTGTAAATTCTAAATAATCATCATCAATTAATCCAGAAGGTCCATTCTTAAATCCATATAAGATATTTTCAGGATTTGTAGCCTTTAATGCATCATATAAACCACAAACAACATTATGTCCACCAGGAGCTTGTCCTCCTGATAAAATTACACCTACAACTTGCTTCTTAGCAATAGAAGTGTTTTTACCTTTTTGGAAGGTAATTTCACTCTTTCCATAGGTATTTGGGAAAAGAGCAGCAATTTTTTCTTGATCAGCAACGCTTTGAGTAGCTAATCCTTCTTTTACACAAATATCAGAGATACCATTTCTTAACATTCCAGGTAATTTTGGAGTGTATTGGTATCTTGCTATTTGAAGTGGTGATAGCTTCATATTATAAAATCTCCTTTTTCAATTAGTATTTTTTCTATTTCTATCTTATAACAAAAAACAAGAAAAGTAAATAGATTAGCTTAATCATAAGTATATAAAAAATTTTTTTATTGTGTTATAAAGTAAAAAATGATGCAAAATATGAGTTTCTAATTATATATATTTTTTTCAGACTTCATAAAATAAAAAACACTTCATACCTGCGATATAAAGTGTAATGAAACTATTCCTTGAATACTATGTATTTTCTTCCTAAATAATTAATTATTAATACAATTCCGGTCATTAAGCATTTTGTGAAGAGCTTCCAAAAATCAATGTTAAATACAAATAGAGTGTTAAATATAGTTATTTGTCCGATAAACATCCCTATCTGTGTAATAGCTAATCCACATAAGCTTAATAGAACAAATTTTGCAAAAACCTTTTTTGACTTCATTAGTTCATTATTTAAATATTTAAATACATATTTTTGTAAAAACCAATTTACAAATAATCCTGCAGTAAAGCCTAAAGCAGTTGAAATGATTATATTAATTTTTGAGTTAATTTTTATTAAAAATATCAAATTAAATAAATAAAATACAATATAATCTATTAGAGTTGCTAAACCACCAACAAATAAGAATCTAATAATTTCCTTAAATATCTCTTTTTTATTCTGCATCGTTTATATTAGAATCCTCTTCAATGTATATTGGTCTTCTTTTTACAGCGTCTTTTACATCATAAGTTAATTTGAATAAATAGAATAAAGTAATAAAGATAGCAAAAATAATTAAATCCATTCTAATTATTTGCCAATTAAAGGATGCATTATTTTCAATGCAATTATATATTTGATAACCAGTATCGTAGCATAATAGGAAGAAAACTAATATGGAAAGAATCTTTGGTATATATTCGTATAATCGAGAAAATTCTCTCATGCCAATCATTGCATAGTTGAATAATTTTTTAATTCCCCATTTAGTTGTTCCAGCAACTCTTGGTTCATATTCAAATTCGATACATTTTTTTCTAAAGCCTACATAATGATAGATTCCTTTTGTAAATCTTCTATTATCTTTAATTTGTAGGAAAGCATCGATGGCTTTTTTATCTAACAAGCAAAAATCTCTTGCTCCCTTAGCCATTTCTTTGTCTTTAGTTACAAACGCATAAATCTTATAAAAGGATAAAGATAGAAATGTTATTAATGGGTTTGCACCTTTTCTATTTTTATGCTTTGTATAAATTAGGTTATAGCCTTCATCGTGGGCCTTAACTAAATCTGGAATTAAATGAGGTGGATCCTGTAAATCTACATCCATTATTATTGCAGCATCAGCATTTATTTTTTTTGCTGCTTCTAGACCCGCATACATTGCAGCCTCTTTGCCAAAATTTCTTGAAAAGGAAACGTATAATACTCGTTTATCCTTTTCTGCTAATTCCTTTAATATTAATAATGTCTTATCCTTTGAGCCATCATTAACAAAAATAAAATGCCAATTAATATCTTCATTTAAATACTTTATCGCCTCATTATAATATGTATTTATTGTTTCCTCTTCATTATAACAAGGAACTATGATTGATATTTTTTTCATAATTAATTCTCTTTCTTTTTTCTTTTTCTTTTATAAATAATAATACTTACTACAGGTATAGTTATTGACAAATATATTATACATCCTACAATAGATATTTTACAACCAGAATTAAACCCATAAGGCTCAAAACTTAAATTAACATCTACGTTTTCCACACCTTCTGGAACAATTATACCTAAAAATCCTCCATTTATGTTACATGTTTTATATTTTGAATCACTAACTATCCAATCTGATGAATATGTATAGGCGGTTTTAATAACCTTTGGTGCAGAAGAAGGATTATAGAATCTTATATTTATTTTGTTATCATCAATTTTAAAATAACGATTTGAATATTGATTTTGTCTTTCTATAAATTCATTATATATTTCATAATTAAAGCCATACAAATACATCAATGTATTTGGTGTATTTGTCTTTACAACAATGCTATCAATTTCATAATTCATACAAGAAATATACCCAACATTATAATGAAATGGGAAATAATAATATTCATTTCTTTCTTCATTTTTTAATTTAAAATAGATATGCTCATCGTTTCCTTCAGATAATAAATCATAATTACTAGCTGAATAATTAGTGATTGTTCCGGTTGGACAAATATATACAGCATCCATATCTAATAGCTTACTATATTTACTTAAAGACATATCATAGACAAAATATGCATCATTAAAGTCCTTGCTATCGGGAGAATTCGATGAAATTTTAACTATGTTAGGATTAGTAATAATCTCTTTATATGCATCTTTAGCTGAAATTAATTTTATATTGTTATCCTTATAAATTTGATAGATAGAATGTATTAAAATTTCTTCCTCATTCTCAGGAGCTTCAACTGCTGCTTCAATAAAACCATATTTTAGTAATGCAAGATCTTTAATAAATACATTTTCACTATCTGATGAAGAAACTGTAAAAACTGTATCATAAACAATAAATTGTGGGCAATCATTAAGTGAATAGTAGTAAATATCATCCTTTATATCAAGGCAAGTATAAAGCTCATTTGGAAGAAGAAGCTCATTTAAATCTTTTTCAGCAACAACATATTTTAGATTGTACATTGGACCAGATAGTAGTGTATAACCATTTATAGTTTTTTTACTCCAGCCTGTTCTTGTATCGTTGTGTATAATCCTACTATATGTATTTAAAGAAGGATTATAAAAGGATTGGAAAAAATTGGTATGATTAACATTTCCAATTAAAATGTTAGCATTTGTTGAGTTCTTTCCAGTCTTAGTATATAAATTGATTCGATAACCATCATTATCATTATAGCCTAATGAATATAAGTGCTCCTTTTGAGCTGACATTTCATTTTTATTATTTAAGTATGAGGTTCCTCCTACGCTTGAGAAGGTGATTACAAGTGAGAAGATACATTCAGCAAATATTACAATAGGTACAATTTTGTATATTACGTTAACTTTTCTTTCAAATGCTTGATAAATAAAAGCTAAAATAATAAGTGCTAAGTAGATTATCATTAAAATTATACTTGCGATTACAATTGGATAAAAATAATCACTATCCTTTGTATAATGGATATATAAATCAGGACTACAAATTAAAACATATACCATAGTTGCAATACCGAAGATTAGAACAATGGTAGGAAAAATTTTTATTATATTAAATCGGCCAAATTCATAATTGTGTTTATTCATAGCCATAGCAATGGCATATAAATTGATTAAATATGGTATAAAAAACCATCTTACGTATGGCCAAGCATTAAATGTAAAAATCATTGATGCAAGTGGTATGCAAAATAAAATGTTAAAAATAACTACCCAAAACTTAAGCTTATTAGCACCTTTATCCCATATAAAGAAAAAATAAACTAGATATACTAATCCACCTGCGGTAGCATATAATGAGGCGTGTTCACGAATATAGTCACCAGCTTTAACTAATCCTAAATTATGAGGGTTATTTGCTGATATCATATTTGTCCATTGAGTAAAATAATGTCTAAAGGATATTTTTATACCTTCGTCATTTTTAGTACCAAATAGCCATAAAAAATCTGATGATGATTGACTTGCTCTTGTTGAGTCTCTTAAAATATAGTATACACTTGGAACAAAGAAGAAGGCAGACATTGCTAACCCGATAAATATTAGTAATAGAAGCTCAATAGTTCTAAAATAGAAATTTTTATCAATAAGAAATAGTTTTTGACTAGTTAAGTGCATTTGAATTGCAAAATATATACACATAAAAGCTAGTAGCATATAGGCTATATAAAAATCATATAGGATAACTATTAAGGTATATAATGGTATTAATAAATAATAGATTCCCTTTTTTTCAACACACAAATCAATTAATAGCATTGCAAGTGGTGCATAAAATGCTATTCCTAAAAAAACAGGAAATATGTAATATGTAGTTGTTATACCTCCAGAAAAATAAATAAGAGCAATTATAAATGAAACCTTAGGCCTAAACCCTTTTCTAGCAAAAACATAATAAATAAGCATTGCACCACAGGTAATTCTTAGCATATTGGTAATACAATAAGCTATTTCATTAGGCATCATGTAACTTAATAAAAGAGTAATTCCTAAAAAAATGTCCAATGGTATATAATAGACGCCAGAAAAGAAAGATGATCCAGCTAACAAATTAACATCATATAGTGAGATGTTACCACTTTTGATTTTGTCAATGAAACCGCTAACATATGGATAGTATTGGATAATATCATCTGTATTAAAATTTAAAAATGTTCCATAGCAAAGTGGATAAATAATCAAAATAGCCATTACAATAGCTAAAAAAATGCATAATGCTATAAATGTATGTAAATTATTGTTCCATATTGATATAAACTGCTTATAGCTTTTGTTAAAAAAGCTTTTTATTTTAGAAGTGCTCAATTCACTAACCTCACTTTTTAGTATTATTATAGCATATAGAAGGGAATTTAAAAAGTTTTCTTCTAATTATAAACGATAAAGTACTAGTTTTTTTGTAAAAAAATGATAATTTGACAAAATAAATATGATTTGATAAAATATAATTGCTTTTATGCCTATAATAAAATTATATAAGGAGATGTAAACATGAAAAGTTCAGATTTAAAAGATATAGAAGCAATTATTCAATATGAGTTCAATAATAAATTTCTTTTACAACAAGCATTCATGTTTAATCAAAATGATAATGAAAATGATCCTCAGTCTAGTGAAATTTTAAGAATAATAGGTAAAAGAACAATAAACTTTTCAACTACTCAAATACTAATGGGCTACTATGGTTTTTATGCCAAAAATGGTATTTTTAAAGTATCAAATGATAATGTTGTTATAAATGATTTATTGAATAATTTATATTCAAAGGATATATTTGCTAGAAATATTGAGATATTAGGCTTAGACAAATACTTATCAATTCCAGATGATGGAATTATGAAAGACATAAATCGTAAATTATTTGAAGCAATTGTTGGTGCTGTTGCCTTGGATTGTAAATGGAATATGCCAATTATTAATGATGTATTATCATACATATTGGATATTGATTTTTATTTAGATAATGGATTTGAATCATTAGAAAATAATTTTGTTTATTTGATATATAATTGGACGAGTATGGTTGGTGGATATCCAATCTATGCCTTTGATGCATACGTTGATGAAGCTGGAAATTATATTTACAATTGTAAGTTGTTTTTGCAGCAAATTGAGGGTTATTTTGAAAGTAATGGAAATAGTAAATCAGAAGTAAGAATGGCTGTTGCTAAACAGGCCTATGACTATTTGGTTAATAATAATTACATTTCTTCTTTACATAATGTAGATGTAGTACCAGATTTAGATAATGCAATGAAGCAATTAGAAAAGCTTGCAATGGAAGGGTATTTTTCATTACCAGAATTTGAAGTTGAGGAATTAGATAATGGATATATATGCTGTTGTAGTATTGATGAATGTGATAAGAAATTTAAATGTGAAGGTGCAACAGATGTAGAGGCTATTAATGCTTCAGCTTATAAAATGTTGCTTTATGTTTTAGGGTATGAAGAATTTTAAAATGTTTTTAAATAAAGGGACTAATTATTGATATAAGTTCCTTATTTTGTTATAATTAAAAAGAATTGGTGAAATAGCATGATAAAATTGTATGGCAAAAATTGTATATATGAAGCAGTTAAAGCTAATTCCAAGCTTACGGAAGTTTTTTTAGCTGATTTTATTCTAAAAAAAGACAGAAATATAATTGATATCTTAAATAAAAAGAAATATCGATATACTATTTTGTCAAAGGATAAAATGGACAAAGAATTTACCCAATCAAATCAAGGATATGCTGCATATAGAGAAAACTATGATATATATGATGAAACATATTTAGATACACTAGATTCCTCTATTAATAGGGTTTTATTGCTTGATGGTATTCAGGACCCTCAAAATTTAGGAGCTATTCTTAGAAGTGTTGATGCATTTGGCTATGATTTGGTCATTTTGCCTAAAAATAGAAGCTGTGCAATTAATGAAACGGTTGCACATGTTTCTACAGGTGCGATTGAATACACAAAAATATTATATGTAAATAGCTTATTAAACGCTGTAAATAAGCTTAAAATAAAAGGTTTTTGGGTATGTGGTACTGATGCGAAGGGTAACACAGAGTTAGATAAAATTGATAGGTTATTAAAGCTTGCCATTATTATTGGCTCTGAGGGCTTTGGTATGAGCAAAACGTTAGTTAATGCCTCTGATTACCTAATTAAAATTCCGATGGTTGGCCATGTAAATAGTCTTAATGCTTCTGTTAGTACAGCCATAGTATTACAGCATCTTATGAAATGTTAAAATGTGGTTTATAAACTATAATGACTATTATTTATTATATTTAATATCTGAAGGCTCAGAAATTGCCTATATATATTTATTTAAAAAGTACGACTCACTAATTCACAAGCTTATCATTGATTATTATCCCTTTGGTGATAAAAGGGATGATTTATTACAGGAAGGAAGGCTTGTGATTTTTAATTCATTAAAATGCTTTAATGAGTATCATAATATTAGCTTTTATTCGTATGTATTAATATCATTAAAAAGAAGATTTAGAAGATTATTAGATAATGATTATTATCATATGCCAGTTTTTAGTGAATACCAAATAAGTAGCTATGAGCATCATAGCATTTATAGAGGATCATTATTTTTTCAAGATGAATTATCAATTAAGATATATGATGAATGTATTTTAGGCAATTTAAAATTAAAAAATTTTGCAAAAAAATATAATATTCCCTATAGTAAGCTTTATTATAAATATAGTAATATGAAGAAGCATTTAAAAGAAGAATTGTTAAAATAATAAAATAATAGAATATCGATTAATTAATTTGAATATTTTATTCAGATTTGATATAATCATTAAAGAAATTATTTTAAGGAGAAAAAAATGATGGATAAGAAATTTTACTTGACAACTGCCATAGCATATACATCTTCTAAACCTCATATTGGTAATGTTTATGAAGCTATTCTTGCAGATTGTATAGTTAGATATAAAAAGAAAGATGGCTTTGACACATATTTTCAAACAGGTACTGATGAGCATGGTCAAAAAATTCAACAAAAAGCTGAGGGCTTAGGTATTACGCCAAAAGAGCATGTCGATAATATCTCAAATGAAATAAAAAGGATTTATAAGCTTGTGGATGTTGAATATGATCATTTTATTAGAACAACAGATAATTATCATGAGCGTGAAGTAGCAAAGGCATTTGAAAAATTATACAAAAAAGGTGACATTTATAAAGGAGAATATTCTGGACATTATTGTGTAGATTGTGAATCTTACTACACTGAGAAGGATTTGGTTGATGGTTGTTGTCCTGATTGTGGCGCAAAAACTCAACTAACAAAGGAAGAGTGTTATTTCTTAAAATTAACTCCTTACCAGGATAAATTAGTAAAATATATAAATGAACATCCAGATTTCATTCAACCTGAGTCAAGAAAGAATGAAATGATGAATAATTTTTTAAGTGCACCACTTCCTGATTTATGTGTTTCAAGAACTTCCTATACATGGGGTATTCCGGTTAATTTTGACCCTAAGCACGTAACATATGTATGGATAGATGCCTTAATGAATTATATTACAGGTATAGGATATCATTTTGATGAAGAGCCAGAAGAATTATATAAGAAGTATTGGCCTGCAGATGTTCACTTAATTGGTAAGGATATTTTGAGATTTCATACAATTTATTGGCCAATAATGTTAATGGCTTTAGATTTACCACTTCCAAAGCAAGTTTTTGGTCATCCATGGATTTTAATGAATCACGGTAAAATGAGTAAATCAAAGGGCAATGTTATTTATACTGATGATTTGGTTAATGTTTTTGGAGTAGATGCGTTAAGATATTATGTTTTACATGAGATACCTTTTGCACAAGATGGAAACATTACTTATGAATTAGTTTGTGAAAAAACAAATTCTGATTTAGCTAATACATTAGGAAATTTAGTTAATCGTACTATTGCGATGGTAAAGAAATATTTTAATTCTGAAATAATACCGAGTGATGGAACTGAATTTGATGAAAAGCTTATTGCTCTTGCAGGTAATACAATTATTACATATAAGGATTTGATGAATAAGTTTAGAGTTGCAGATGCAATTGAAACAGTAATGAAGCTCCTTCGAGCAACTAATAAGTATATTGATGAAACGGCACCTTGGGTTTTAGCTAAGGATTTAGACAAAAAGAATATATTAATGACTGTTTTATATAATTTGCTTGCTTCAATTAGAGTTAGTGCTATATTGCTTGAACCTGTTATGCCATCTACTTCTAAGAAGATTTATACAGCTTTAAATACAACAAAAATTTCATTTGATGATTTGGAATTTAATAAAGAAGCTTCATATAATGTTTCAGAATGTGATGTTTTATTTAAACGTCTAGATGTTAATGAAGTAATGGATAAGGTTTTATCTAAAGAAGTAACAAAGGAAGAACCAAAGAAGGTGGAAGAAGTTCCATCAAAAGGAGAGATCACAATTGATGATTTTGAAAAAATAGAGTTGGTTGTAGGAAAGATTTTAGAAGCAAAAAAACATCCAAAGGCTGATAAATTATTAGTATTTAAGGTTGATATTGGAACTGAAATTAGACAGATTGTTTCTGGAATTGCTAAGTATTATGATCCTAATGTTTTATTAGGAAAAAAGGTTATTGTTGTTAAAAATTTAAAGGCAATAAAATTAAGAGGTGAAGAATCTCATGGTATGCTATTATGTGCTTCAAGCCTTGATGATTCTGTGTTGGAATTAGTTAATATTGATAAATGTAATCCTGGAGATATAGTTAGATAATTATGGAATCAGAAGTAAAAGAAAGTAATAAATTTACTAGGGAACAGATTTTTAGTGAAGCTTTTAGAATAATTATTGTATTTGCTTCATCAATTATTTATGCTCTTTCAGTTGCGATATTTCTTGAGCCTGCTGGATTATTGTCAATTGGTTTAACAGCAGTTGGACAAATCTTTAGTAAAATTATGAATTTAATAATACCAAATTGTCCGAATATTTTAAAGTCAGTTGGTTTATATTCTTTAATCTTTAATATTCCTTTGTGTCTTTATGGATTAAAGAGTGTTTCACCTAAATTTATATTTTATACCTTATTATCTGTAATTATCCAATCTATCTTTTTAGCAGGATGGATTGATGGTGAATATATACTGAAAAACATTATAGGTATTATACCAGAAAGTGAACGATTATTTCTTGCTATAATTGCAGGATTATTGTGTGGGGTTGGTATTGGTTTAGCTTTAAGATATGGTACCTCTACTGGTGGAGTAGACATTTTAGCTCAAGCTTTTAGTTTAAAGAAGGGTATTTCGATTGGTATCTTTTCAACATTAGTTAACATTTGTCTTGCTATTATTAATGGAATAATAGCTGGTGAATTAGCCATTGCATTATATACTTTTATATTTATCATAATAACAAATATAGTAGTAGATAAAATCCATACAGCATATAATTATTTAAGAATTGATGTTGTTACTAAAAACAAGGAAGAGGTTTCACAAGCTTTAATTACGGGAATAAAAAGAGGTTGTACAATATTAGATGTACAAGGTGCATATACTAATGAAATGAAATACGATGTGTTTATGGTGGTTTCATCATATGAGCTTGAAAAGGCAAAGAGAATTATTTATGGAGTAGATCCGAATGCCTTTATTATGGTTTTACCAGTTAAGCGAATTATTGGTGCATTTTTTAAACACACCATTATATAGATCTTACTCAATCTGAGTAAGATTTTTTTCAATAAAAACGAAAAATTATTTGTTTAATAATTAAGAAGGAGGTTATTATGGACAAAAGAAGACTTAATTATCTACTAATACAAATAGGTAATGGTAATGAGAAAGCTTTTGAGGAATTTTATTATAGCACAGTAAAAGGGATATATGCTTTTATTTATCCATATTTTAATAACACCTTCGATACAGAGGATGCTTTACAGGATATATATATTATTGTTAAAGATAAAGCATATATGTATAAGAAAGATACTGATGCTCGGGCGTGGTTGTTTCAAGTGGCTAAAAATCATTGTCTAAATTTAGTTAATAAGCATAATAAAGAATTAAATTGCTTGGCCGATATCAATGTAAGTTTATCGCAAAATAATACTAAATGGGATACAACTATCTTCTTGATAATGCAACATACTTTAAATGAAGATGAATATCAAATAGTAATTAGATATGTTTTAATGGGATATAAGCATAAGGAAATTGCTAATGAACTACATATACCTTTAGGTACTGTATTATCAAAATATCAAACAGCTTTAAAAAAATTGAGAAAGGAGCTTGAAAATGATTGATTTAGAAAAGAAAATTATAAATGAATTAGATGATTTAGTCCCTGTTATGTCTGATAAATTAATTAATCATCCAATAAAAAAAAGGGAAAAACTTTTTTATAAGAAAAAATTATTGTTTCCTTTAGGTGGATTAGCATTAATTATGTCTTCATGTATATTCTTTGTTTCAATTTTTTTGGGTGCTAAAAATATAAAAAAACTTGATTATTATGTTGTGGAAATAAATCCACAGGTTATGTTATCAACAGATTTAAATGGAAATATTTGTGAGGTAAAGAGCGGCAATTATGATGCAGATGAGTTATTATTGTTAATTGGGGATAATCTTGTTGGAATGGATATTAATGATGGAATAAGTTATATTTCATCAACTGCTCTTGAAATAGGATATTTTGATGCGAATGATGAAAATGCAATGAAGATATCTTCGACAAATGAAGATTCTTTAGCAATAATAAAGGCTAACCTAACTCATATGTTTTGTAATCAAGGATATTATGTGGCAATTATAACTTCAAAATTTGATGAAAATGAAAATAAATTTGATAATTTAAATTCATTTTCTTACCTTAATGAAGTAAATGAAGATGATTTTATAAATGCTTATATGAATAATTATTATAAAGATTATTTAAAACAGCAAATTATTGCCATTTATCAAATGGATGAATATATTAATAAATTATATGACATTTATAATTATCTTATAAATGATGATAAGATACCTTCATTAATAAAGGATTATTGGTATTTGATGGAGAATAAAGATAGTATAAAATTTGATATTGATATAAGTAATAAATTGCTTGAGTTTGAAGAATACATAATGAAATATTATGAATTGTCTGGTATTATGATTAATGATTATATTGACTTAAAATTTTATAAGAATAAACTTTCTATTATTAAAAATACAACAAATAGTTTAATCGATGTTTTAGATGTTATTGATGCTGAATCATTATTTGAGACAATTAATAATCTTATTGTTTTATTTGATAAAGTGGCTCCTAGTATTTCTAATGGATTAAGAAAATATAACATTATACCTCAAAATATTGATGAGTATTATGAGACTGTTATATCAATTTCAATTGAAAAAATTAATAAAAAAATAGCTAATTATAAGGATGAATATGTTTCTGAAAAAACTCAAATTACCAATGATGATTATTTTAAATTTGAGAATAAAATTATAAATGACTATGGTAGTTTAGAAAATTTTTATAAAGATAAAGAAAAAAATAAAAAATAATTCAATAAAAAATATTTTCAAATTGTTTAATAGGTAAAAGAGAAAGGGTGAAATAAATATGAAAAGAAGAATTTTTGGTTTTTTAGCAGCTTTTCTAGCTGCTGCTTCATTATGCTCATGTGATAATTCAAATAATAGTGATGTAAAAACATATGTAGCATTTGATATAAATCCATCAATTGAATTAATAGTTGATAGTAAAAATGTAGTTACTAATGTTTATGCTACTAATGATGATGCCAAGGTTTTATTATTTAATGAGACAATAGAAGGTAAAGATTTAGCTACTGCTGTTGAAAAAATCTTAGATTTATCTATTGAATATGGCTATTTATCAGAGGATAATAAGGTTGTTGAGTATACAATTACATCTTCATTAACTGATAAAAAAGAAGAAAAATTAGACTCAATGATTAAATCATCATTTGATGCTATATCAACCAAAGCAAATATGGAAATTAAATTAAATAAAAATGTTAATTTTACAATTGAGCGTAAATTAGAAGAATTTAAAAATGAAAATCTTGACAATGAAACTATTCAAAATCTATCTGCTGAGCATTATAAGTTAATATTATCAGCAATGGAATGTGATAATACATTAACAATTGAGGTAGCTTTAGATTTAAGCTTAGATGAGTTAATAGAAATAATTAGAACATCTCGTGATGAATTTTATAATATTGCAACTCAAAAATATGTTGAAGCTGTTGCTAAAAAGAAAATAGCTTATCACAAGGTACTTAATTCATTTAGTCGAAATGTTTATGCATCGTATTATATGACTCATGTTAGTGAACATCCTGTTAACTATGGTTTATTATATTCACTTTATGGTCAAGTAGCTGACACGCTAGATGAAGTGATTGTTTTATCTTCTAGTTTAGATAATTATGAGCCTAAGATTTTAAATGAGGAAGAAATTACTAAAATTAAGGAATATATTGAAGAATTAGGTGTTGAATTAGATGAAAAACTAACATGCTTAAAGGATGAACAAGGTAATATTACAATTGATAGTGTAAATGATTATTTTAATAAATTAATCAAAAACCTTGAAACTAAAGACGATAAAGTTATTAACAAAATTAAAGAAATCACTAATCATATTGAAAAGAGAATTCATCAGCAAGAAAATAATTATGCAAATTCTTACAAAAATGATTTGAATAATGTTCTAAATATGGTAAATATTTCATATAATCAATTAAAGTTGATGGCTGTTTCCTTAACTGATGAGTGTAAAGCTATTCTTGATGAATATGTTTTAGAATTAGATGAATTAATTATGGTTATTAAATCTGCTTTAGAGGATACTATATCTGTTGAACAATTAAAAACTTGGTCTCAAATCTTGAGGGAAAAAGAAGAAGAATTGTTTAATACAATTCAAAGTGATTTATCTGAAGATGAATTAACAAATATAAGCGAGAACATATCTAAAGTAGATTTAAATGTTAATAACGCTAAAAATGAATTAGAACAAATAAAGGAAAAGTCAATGGAGGAAATAGAAGAATACTTAAAAAATAAAAAGCAATCATTAAGAAAATGACCTCCTAAAGTCTACAAGATAAAACTTGTAGATTTTTTTTGCAAATGGCATGTTACCTCTTAAAGCTATATTTACATACTAAATAAAATATAAATCTTAAGTGTGGCTTTAACTATTAAAATAATTAATATTTAAAAAGGATTTAATTAAAGTGTTTTCAATTATTTTTAATATTTACTAATAATGAAAAATATGTTAAAATAAGTCGCGTATGGTTGTTGAGTATATCAGCTTTAATATGGTAAGCAAGTCTCTACCCTGAACCTTAAATTACAGGACTACTCAATGATTAAATACTAATAGGGACTTACTTGGATCGGAGTAACTTATGGAACTTTTAAAGATACAAGCTAATAGAGGACACAAAAGCCATTATTATGGTTTTTTTATAGTGCAATAAGCAGCGATATAACTATATGCTGCTTTTTTCAATTTTTATTTAGAGAGGTATAAGATGGGCAATTATCGAATTTATGTTGAAAAATTACCAAAATTTCAGGTAGAAGCAAAATCATTACAGGCAGAATTAAATTTAAACTTAGGTTTAGGCTTAAAAGAACTACGATATGTAAATGTTTATGATTTATTTGGCTTTAGTGAAGAATTATTAGAAAAGTGTAAATATCAGGTTTTTGGTGAAATTGTTACAGATAAAGTATCAACTTCATTAGATTTATGTGGTAAGAAATATATTGCTATTGAGTATTTACCAGGACAATTTGACCAAAGAGCATCTTCAGCTATTGATTGTGTTAAGCTTATTGACCCAAATGCAGATATTAATATTAGATCAGGTAAGATTATTATTCTAGATGATAATATAAGTGATGAAGACATTATAAGAATAAAGAAATATGAAATTAATGCCGTTGAAGCAAGAGAAAAGAATTTAAGTATTTTATCAGATTTAGAAAAAGCTGAGATTAAACCAGTTGAAATATTAAAGGATTTTATCAAGATGAGCAAAGATGACTTATCTCAATTTTGTAAGAATTATGGTTTGGCTATGAATTCTGATGACTTAGAATGCGTAGTTAACTATTTTAAAGATGAAGGAAGAGATCCTTGGGAAACTGAGTTAAGAATATTAGATACATATTGGTCAGATCATTGTCGTCATACGACATTTAATACAATATTAACTGATATTAAAATTGATGAATCCTTTATTAAAAATGAGCTTGTTGAATCTTTAGATTTATATTTAGATATTCGTAAAGATTTACAAAGAGAAAATAAAAAATTATGCTTAATGGATTTGGCTTGTATAGGAGCTAGATACTTAAGAAAAATAGGTAAGCTAGATGATTTAGAAGAAAGTGAAGAAAATAATGCTTGCTCTATATTTGTTACTGTAGATGTAGATGGTAAGGATGAAAAATGGTTATTACAATTTAAAAATGAGACTCATAATCATCCAACTGAAATTGAACCATTTGGTGGTGCATCAACATGCTTAGGTGGAGCAATTAGAGATCCACTTTCAGGACGTGCCTATGTTTACCAAGCAATGCGTGTTACTGGTGCTGGTAATATCTACTTAGATGTTAAGGATACAATTGTTGGCAAGTTGCCTCAAAGGATTATTTCAACGAAAGCTGCTCATGGTTACTCATCATATGGTAATCAGATTGGTCTCGCAACAACTCATGTTAGAGAGGTTTATCATAATGATTATGTTGCAAAAAGACTTGAGGTAGGCGCTGTTGTTGGTGCTGTTAAGGCTGATGTTATAAGGCGTGAGACTCCGGCAGCTGGCGATATTATTTTATTGTTAGGTGGTAGAACTGGCCGTGATGGTATTGGTGGTGCAACAGGATCTTCAAAGGAGCATACAACTAAATCTATCGAGGTTTGTTCAAGCGAGGTTCAAAAGGGTAACGCTCCTGAGGAAAGAAAGATATCTCATTTATTTAGAAGACCAGAGGTTACTAAATTAATAAAGAAGTCTAATGATTTTGGTGCTGGTGGTGTATCAGTAGCTATTGGTGAGCTTGCTGATGGACTAGAAATTTATCTAGATAAAGTTCCAACAAAGTACAGTGGTTTAAATGCTACAGAGCTTGCTATTTCTGAATCACAAGAAAGAATGGCAGTTGTAGTTGATAAGAAGGATGTTGCTGAATTTATTAAGTATTGTAAAGAAGAAAATATAGAAGTAACTGAGGTTGCGGTTGTAACTGATCAAAATCGTTTAGTAATGCATTATAGAGGTAGAAAAATTGTTGATTTAGATCGAAAGTTTATAGATTCTGCAGGAGCTAATCATTATGCTAAGGCAGTTATTTCTGGAGTGGAAAATAAAAATCCATTTGTAAAAGAATGTAAGGATTTAAAGAGTAGAATTATAGATACATTAAGTGATGATAATGTTGTTAGTCAAAAGGGATTAATCGAAATGTTTGACTCAACAATTGGTGCATCTACAGTTTTAATGCCTTTTGGTGGTAAATATCAAACAACTGAAACTCAGGTTTCTGTACAAAAGCTTCCAGTTAAGGATGGATATACAAACACATCAAGCATAATGGCTTATGGTTATAATCCTTTTATCGCTAAGTGGAGTCCATATCATTCAGCTGAATATGCAGTCATTGAGGCTTGTTCAAAGGTTGTTGCTGCAGGAGCTAGATATAATAAGATGAGATTTTCTTATCAAGAGTATTTTGAAAGAATGACAAATGAGCATTCTTGGGGTAAACCTTTATCAGCTCTTCTTGGTGCTTTAAAGATGCAAATTGAATTGGGTCTTCCATCTATTGGTGGTAAAGATTCAATGAGTGGAACATTTAATGATATTTCAGTGCCACCTATGCTAATGGCCTTTGGTATTACTACAGTTGATGCAAGAACTGTTATTTCTCCAGAATTTAAGGATATAAATCATAAGATTTATTTGATTAAACATCATGAGAATGAAAATTACACACCAAATTTAGAAGACATTAAGGATAATTTTGATTATATTAGTTCACAAATTGAAGCTAAAAGGATTGTTAGTGCCTATGCATTAAGCTTTGGTGGAGTTATTGAAGCAGTAAGTAAAATGAGTTTTGGTAATAAAATTGGTTTTAATATTAATTATAATGAAAATCTATTAGATGCTTATGATTATGGTTCAATTATTGTTGAAACAGTTGATGATTTAGATTATAAAAATGCTATTTATTTAGGTACAACAACTAGTGAAAAAATAGGTGTATTTAATGGTTTAAGCTTTTCTTTAGATGAATTGTTTGATATTAACACTACTAAGTTTAATAAGGTTTATAAGTCAAAGATTAATAATAATTGCGATTTAATGTATATTAAACCATATCAAAAGGAAATTAAACCACTTCATAATAAGGATGAAGTTATAGCTTATTTCCCAGTTTTCCCTGGTACAAACTGCGATTATGATACCTCAAAGCAGTTTAAGCGTGCTGGAGCAAAGATAACTACATCAGTATTTAGAAATTTAACTAGTGAGGATATCTTTGATTCAATTGATGAAATGGCTAAGAAAATAGATGAATGTGATATTTTGGTACTATCAGGAGGATTTAGTGCTGGTGACGAACCTGATGGATCTGGTAAGTTTATTGCTAATGTATTAAATCAATTAAAGGTAAAAGATGCTATACATAAGTTAATTGATCGTAAGGGCTTAATACTTGGTATTTGTAATGGATTCCAAGCTTTAGTAAAATCAGGTTTATTGCCATATGGTAGATTAGGAATGGTTAATGAATCATCTCCAACGTTATTTAGAAATGATATCAATAGACATATATCTCAAATTGTTTCAACAAAGGTTATGACAAACGCATCACCTTGGCTATCAAGCTATAATACAGGTGAGATTCATAGTATTGCTGTAAGTCATGGTGAGGGTAAATTTGTTGTATCTAAGGAAATGGCAGATGAACTTGCTAATAATGGCCAAATTGCATTTGTCTATGTTGATGATAATGGTGAATTAACTTCTGAATCACCATATAATCCAAATGGTTCTTCTTATGCAATTGAAGGTATTATTTCCAAAGATGGTTTAATACTTGGTAAAATGGGTCATTCTGAGAGATATGAGGAAAACTTATTTAAGAATATTAGCGGCAATAAGAAACAGGATTTGTTTGTTAATGCAATAAATTATTTTAAGAAATAAGGAAAGAGGAATTTTGAAAATGGAAAAGGGAAAATTACTTTACGAAGGAAAAGCTAAACAAATTTATTCAACAGAAAATGAAGATTTAATTATTATGCATTACAAGGATGATGCCACAGCCTTTAATGGTGAAAAAAAAGCATCAATTGCTCATAAGGGTGAACTAAATAATAAGATTACTACTATTATTTATAACAGACTTATTGCAGCGGGTATTCCAACTCATTATATTGAGACTTTAAATGACACAGATCAACTATGTAAAAAGGTTTCAATTCTACCTCTTGAGGTAATCGTTAGAAATATAATTGCTGGATCAATGGCAAAAAGATTAGGAATTCCTGAAGGTACAAAGCCTGAAAATACAATTTATGAAATTTGTTATAAAAATGATGCCTTAGGGGATCCACTAATTAACGATCATCATGCTGTTGCATTAGGGGCAGCTACATATGAAGAGTTAAATACTGTATATGAATTAACTTCAAAGGTTAATAAGGAATTACAAAAGATTTTTGCTGAATGTGGCGTTACATTAGTAGATTTTAAGATTGAATTTGGTAAAACTAAGGATGGACAAATTGTTCTAGCTGATGAAATATCTCCAGACTGCTGTCGTTTATGGGACAGTAAGACATTAACTAAGCTAGATAAAGATAGATTCCGTAGAGATCTAGGCGACGTTATTGGTGCTTATGAAGAAATATACAATCGTTTATTAAAATTAAATTAAGAAAAAGGAGTAAATATTATGGGTTCTAAGGCGTATGGAAGCTCTGGTGTCGATTTAGAGGCAGGTTATGAGGTTGTAAGGAGAATAAAGAAACATGTTGCTTCAACAAATCGTGTTGGTTGTGTTGGCAATATTGGAGCATTCGGAGGAATGTTTGATTTATCAAAACTTAATATTAAAGAGCCAATGCTAGTTAGTGGTACGGATGGTGTTGGTACAAAGCTTAAATTAGCATTTGAAATGGATAAGCATGATACAATTGGTATTGATGCTGTCGCAATGTGTGTTAATGATGTACTTGCTCAAGGAGCAGAACCACTTTTCTTTTTAGATTATATTGCAGTAGGTCATAATGAGCCTACTAAAATTGAAGCTATTGTTAAGGGTGTTGCAGAGGGTTGTATACAAGCCGGCTGTGCTTTAATTGGTGGAGAAACTGCTGAAATGCCAGGTATGTATGGTGATGGTGAATATGACATTGCTGGTTATACAACTGGTGTAGTTGAAAAATCAAAGCTAATTGATGGAACTAAGGTAAAAGTTGGAGATGTTTTAGTTGGTATAGCGTCAAGTGGAGTACATTCAAATGGTTATTCATTAGTTCGTAAAATAATTTCTGATAATAAAATTGATCTACATTCATATAGTGATGAGCTAGGTGGAATTGTAGGAGAAGTTTTTCTAACTCCAACAAGAATTTATTGTAAGCAGGTATTAGATGTTATCCGTAATGTTGATGTTCATGGTGTTGCACATATTACTGGTGGTGGTTTTGATGAAAATATTCCTCGTATATTATCAGATGGAATGGGTCTAGATATTAAGGAGGGCTCATGGCCAATTTTACCTGTATTTAAGTTCTTAGAGAAATATGGCAAGGTTAATCATCGTGAAATGTTTAATATCTATAATATGGGTATTGGTATGGTATTAGCAGTAGATGAAAAGGATGCAGCTAAGACTATTGAAATATTAGCTAAAAATGGCGATAAGGCTTATGTTATTGGTTCAATCACAAATTCTGGTAAGGTAGAAATAAACTAATGAAAAGAATTGCAATTTTTGCTAGTGGAAGTGGTACTAATTTTGAAGCATTAGTTGAAGCATGTAATAGTGGTTTAATTGATGCTAAGGTTGTATTAATGGTTTGTGATCGTAAAAAAGCCTATGTTATTGAAAGAGCTAAGAAATATAATGTTCCGTCATTTGTTTTTTCAGCTAAGGATTATTCTTCAAAGGAAGAATATGAAGAATTATTAGTTGAAAAGTTAGAGGAATATAAGGTTGAT
Source organism: Anaeroplasma sp. (assembly GCA_051874325.1). GTDB lineage: Bacteria > Bacillota_I > Bacilli_A > Acholeplasmatales > Anaeroplasmataceae > Anaeroplasma. Next base: position 26,550 of record JBJEFS010000037.1, on the reverse strand, counting down.
TTAATTTGCTTAGCTGGATATATGCGTATATGTGGTTATGTTTTATTAAGAAAATATGAAGGAAAAATAATAAACATTCATCCTGCCCTATTACCAGCATTTAAGGGTGCTCATGGAATTGAGGATGCCTATAATTATGGTGTTAAAGTTTTTGGTGTAACGATTCACTATGTTGATAGTGGTATGGATAGTGGTAAAATAATTGCTCAAAGAGCATTTGAATATACTGAGGGAGATTCTTTAGCTGAGGTTGAAGAAAAAATTCATGCAATTGAACATGAATTGTATCCTGAGGTAGTTGCTAAATTAGTAAAGGAGATTTAAATTTATGCGTGCTTTAATAAGTGTAAGTGATAAGACTAATGTTGTTACATTTGCTAAAAAGTTAATTGAAAATGGGTATGAAATAATTGCTACTGGTGGTACTAGAAAGCTTTTAATTGAAAATAATGTTTCTGTTATCAATATTGAGGATGTTACTGGATTCCCAGAAATTTGTGAGGGAAGGGTTAAAACATTGCATCCAAAGGTTCATGGTGCATTACTTGGAAGACGTGATAAAGAAGATCATATGAAACAATTAAAGGAAAATGGAATTGAATTAATCGATCTTGTCTGTGTAAATCTTTATCCATTTAAGGCTACAATTTCAAAGCCTGATGTAACACTTGAAATGGCAATTGAAAATATTGATATAGGTGGACCATCAATGCTAAGAAGTGCAGCTAAAAACTTTGCTTCTGTAACTGTTGTTTGCGATCCAGCAGATTATGATTTAATAATTAATGAAATTGAATTAACTGGTAATACAACATATGAAACAAGATTTAAGTTATCAGCAAAAGCTTATACTCATACTGCTGAATATGATATGATGATTTCAGCATTTATGAGAGAAAAAGCTGGCTTGAATGAAAAACTATTTATTGAAGCAGATTTGGTTCAAGGCTTAAGATATGGTGAGAATCCTCATCAAAGTGCTAAATTCTATAAGATAAATGATGTTTCATATAGCCTAGCTAATGCAGAACAAATTCAAGGAAAAGAATTATCTTATAATAATATCCAAGATGCTAATGCAGCTTTAAATATTGTTCGTGAATTTGGCTTTGAAACTCCATTTGCTGTCGGTTTAAAGCATATGAATCCATGTGGAGCTGCAATAGGTGTTGATTTAATTGATGCATGGACTAAAGCATATAATGCAGATCCAACATCAATTTATGGTGGAATTGTTGCAACTAATCAAGTTATTGATAAAAAGGCAGCCAAGCTTATGAAATATACTATTCCTCAAAATGGTGAGGATAAGGCTCCATTATTCTTAGAGGTTATTTTAGCTCCTGATTTTACAGAAGAAGCAAAAGCTGAATTTGCAAAACGCAAAAATGTTCGTTTATTAAAATATAAAATGGATAAATATCCTAATAATGAACCACAATATGTTAGCGTTAATGGTGGACTTTTAGTTCAAGAGCAGGATACTATTATAAAGAATATTGATGATACAATGACAGTTACAAAAAGACATCCAAATCAGGCAGAGCTTACTGATATGGATTTTGCATGGAAAATTGTTAAGCATGTCAAATCTAATGCAATTGTTGTTGTAAAGGATGGAGTAACATTAGGTGTTGGTGCTGGCCAAATGAATCGTGTTGGTTCTGCTAAAATTGCAATAGATGAGGCTCATTCTAAAGGTGTTACAGATGGAATTGTATTAGGCTCAGATGGATTCCTTCCTTTTGGTGATACTGTAACCTATGCCTCAAAAAATGGTGTTACTGCCATAGTTCAGCCTGGTGGATCAATAAGAGATGAGGAAAGCATCGTTGCCGCAGATGATGCTAATATGACAATGCTATTTACAGGCATGCGTCATTTTAAACACTAATATGGCAAAGGTATTAGTTGTTGGTGGCGGTGGAAGAGAGCACGCCATCGTTCATGCTTTGTCTAAGTCAAGCAAGATTAGTGAATTATATGCGGCACCTGGTAATGCAGGAATTGCTAAGCTTGCAATATGTGTAAATATTAAGGATACTGAAGTAGATAAATTAGTTGAATTTGCAAAGGAAGAGGCGATTGATTTAGTTGTTGTTGGTCCTGAAGCATCCCTAGCCTTAGGTATTATTGATGAAATGACAAAGGCAGGAATTAAAGCCTTTGGTCCAACAAAGAAAGCAGCTCAAATTGAGTCTAGTAAGAAATTTGCAAAGGATTTAATGCTTAAATATAACATTCCTACCGCAAGATATGAGGCTTTTTCTGATTATGAAGAGGCAATTAAATTTGTTAAAATTGCACCATTTCCAACTGTATTAAAGTATGATGGTTTGGCTGCTGGCAAAGGAGTTGTGATTGCTAATAATTTTGAAGAGGCTCAGGCTGCTTTAAAGGATATGCTACTTGATGATAAGTTTGGCCATGGAAGTGTTGTTATTGAACAATATTTAGAGGGACCAGAATTCTCATTCATGTGCTTAGTAAATAAAGAAGCTGTATATCCTCTTGAAATGGCTCAAGATCATAAAAGAGCCTATGATAATGATTTAGGACCTAATACTGGAGGTATGGGGGCATATTCTCCTTTACCATTTATAACTCAAGAGGATTATGATTATGCATTAAATGAAATAATGATTCCTACTGCAAAGGCTTTAAACAAGGAAGGCGTTCCGTTTACAGGTGTTCTTTATGGAGGATTAATGAAAACTAAGAAAGGCATTAAGGTAATTGAGTTTAATGCTAGATTTGGTGATCCAGAGACAGAGGTTGTTCTTCCACGTCTAAAAAGCGATATTTATGATGTATTTAATGCTGTAATTGATGGAAATAAGCCAGAACTGATATGGGATGATTCTTATATTATAGGTATTGTTATGGCATCTAAAGGTTACCCAGGTGATTATCAGAAGGGTTTTATTATTGAAGGTGCTGATGACGATTCTATCTATCATATGGGAACTAAAGTTGACGAAAAAAATAATTTAGTTACTAATGGTGGAAGAGTGTTATTTGTTGTTGGTAAGGGAGAAACTTTAGAGATTGCTAATCAAAAAGCACTTGATTTAGTTAAAAAAATCAAATGTGATAATTTATTTTATAGAACTGATATAGGCGCAAAAGCTTATAAAAAAAGGTGATTTTATGGCGATAGTATTAAGCGGGAAGGATTTAGCTACTGTCAAAAGAGGAGAGATGAAAAATCTAATTCCAGGCTTTATTGAAAAATATGGTAGAGAACCTCATTTAGTAGTAATATTGGTTGGTGATAATCCAGCCTCTATTTCATATGTTAGTGGAAAGGAAAAGGCTTGTATTGAAATAGGTATAAAAAATACTACTATTGTAAAACCTGTTGATATTACTGAAGAAGAATTATTAAATATTATTTATTCTTTAAATAATGATTCCTCAGTTGATGGAATATTAGTTCAATTACCATTACCTATGCATATTAATCAAAATACGATTATAAATGCGATTAATCCATCAAAGGATGTTGATGGATTTCATCCTTTAAATGTTGCAGGATTATATTTGCGTCAAAGCTGTATTATTCCATGTACTCCTAAAGGAATAATTGAGGTATTGGATAATGCAAATATTACAATCGAAGGTAAAAATGTATGTGTTATAGGAAGAAGTAATATAGTTGGTTTACCAGTTTCAAAGCTTTTATTAGATAGAAATGCAACTGTTACAACTGCTCATAGTAAAACGAAAAATTTGGCAGCTATTACATCTCAAGCAGATATTTTAATTGCGGCTGTTGGAAAGCCACTATTTGTAAAGGAATATATGGTTAAGCAGGATGCAGTAGTTATTGACGTTGGTGTAAATAGAAATCCTGAAACAGGAAAGCTTTGTGGTGATGTTGATTATGCAAATGTTAAAAATAAGGCATCATATATTACAAAGGTTCCAGGTGGTATTGGACCTATGACAATTACTTGTCTAATGGAAAATACAATTGAATGCTATTTAAAGCATATGGAGGAGCAAAATGATTGAACGTTATAGTAGACCTGTTATGCGTAAGATTTGGACTGAAGAAAATAAGTTTAATGCTTATTTAAAGGTTGAAATATTAGCTGATAGAGCATGGAGTGAATTAGGCGTTATTCCTAAAGAGGATGTTGATAAAATAGAAGCAAACGCAAAATTTGATATTAATAGAATTTACGAGATTGAGACTCAAACAAAACACGATGTAGTTGCCTTTACACGTGCTGTTAGTGAGTCTTTAGGGGAAGAGAGAAAGTGGGTTCATTATGGTCTTACTTCTACGGATGTTGTTGATACTGCTAATGGCTATTTAATGAAACAAGCAAATGAAATTTTATTAAAAGATATTGATGATTTTATGGCTGTTCTATATAAACAAGCATTAAAGTATAAAACTACTCCTTGTATTGGTAGAACTCATGGTATTCATGCTGATATTACATCATTTGGATTAAAATGGGTTTTGTGGCATGAGGAAATGCAAAGAAATCTAGAAAGATTTAAAGAGGCATGCAAGAATATTGAATGTGGTAAAATGAGTGGAGCAGTTGGTAATTTTGCTAACATTCCACCATTTATTCAGGATTATGTATGTGAGCATCTTGGTATTCAATCTGCAAATGTATCAACACAAGTTCTTCAAAGAGATAGGCATGCTTATTATATGGCTACACTTGCTGTAATTGCATCTTCATTAGAGCAAATGGCATTTGAAATCAGAAATTTACAAAGAACAGAAGTTCACGAACTAGAGGAAGCCTTCTCTAAAGGACAAAAGGGTTCAAGTGCAATGCCTCATAAGAGAAATCCTATTTCTAGTGAAAATATTTGTGGCTGTGCAAGAGTAATGCGTGGTTATATGGTTTCATTCTATGAAAATGTTGCTTTATGGCATGAAAGAGATATTTCTCATTCTTCAACAGAAAGAATAATTTTACCAGATGCAACAATGCTTTTAGATTATATGCTTAATAGATTTAAAGGTATTTTAGAAAATATTGTTGTTTATCCAGATACAATGCTAGAAAATATATATAAAACAAATGGTGTAATCTTTGCTCAAAGAGTAATGAATGCACTAATTAATAAAGGGCTAGTAAGAGAAGAAGCTTATGATACTGTTCAGCCAATTGCAATGAAGGCATATAATGAGAAAATGGATTATCAAACATTATTATCTCAAAATGAAAGGGTAATGAGCTATCTTTCTAAGGAGGAATTAGACTCTTGCTTTACTTTAGATTATTATTTTAAAAATGTTGATTTTATTTATAATCGCTGTGGCATTAAATAAAAGGTGAATATATGCAAAATGAAAAAATATTAGTTTTAGACTTTGGTGGACAATACAATCAATTAATTGCAAGACGAGTTAGAGAGTGCAATGTATATTGTGAGGTACATCCATATAATATGTCAATTGAAAAAATAAAAGAATATAACCCTAAGGGTATTATTTTTACTGGTGGGCCTAATAGTGTTTATGGTGAGGATTCTCCAGTATGTGATAAAGAAATATTTAATTTAGGATTTCCAATTTTAGGTATTTGTTATGGATGTCAATTAACTGCTTATACTTTAGGTGGTACTGTTGAGCATGCGACTGTATCTGAATATGGAAAAACAATTTTAACTACTAATCAATCAAGTAATTTATTTAAGAATGTAAAGATGCAAACATCAGTTTGGATGAGTCATACAGATTATGTAAGTAAAGCCCCAGAAGGATTTAAAATAACTGCTTATACAAATGATTGTCCAATTGCAGCAATGGAAAATGAAGAGAAAAAAATTTATGCTGTTCAATTTCATCCTGAGGTAATGCATTCTGAAGAGGGTATGACAATGCTAAAAGCCTTTGTTTATGATGTATGTAAATGTCATGGTGATTGGAAAATGGCTGATTTTGCTGAGTCAACAATTACTCAAATTAGAGAAAAGGTTGGTAGTGGTAAGGTATTATGTGCCTTATCAGGTGGTGTTGATAGCAGTGTTGCTGCTGTATTACTATCAAAGGCTGTTGGTGAACAATTAACTTGTGTTTTTGTTGATCATGGTTTACTTCGTAAAAATGAAGGTGATGAAGTAGAAGCTGTATTTGGTCCAACTGGTCCATATAAGCTTAACTTTATTAGAGTAAATGCTCAAGAGAGATTCTATGAAAAGCTTAAGGGTGTAACAGAACCAGAAAGAAAAAGAAAAATAATCGGTGAAGAATTTATAAGAGTCTTTGAAGAGGAAGCTAAAAAAATTGGTTCTGTAGATTATTTAGTTCAAGGTACAATTTATCCAGATGTAATTGAAAGTGGATTAGGTAAATCTGCAACAATTAAATCACATCATAATGTAGGTGGACTACCTTCAGTAGTTGATTTTAAAGAGATTATCGAGCCATTAAGATTATTATTTAAAGATGAGGTACGAAAGGTAGGCTTAGAATTAGGCATACCTGAATATCTTGTTTATCGTCAACCATTCCCAGGTCCTGGATTAGGAATAAGAATAATTGGAGAGGTTACAGCCCAAAAGGTTAAAATAGTTCAAGATGCTGATTACATCTATCGTGAAGAAATTGCTAAAGCTGGTCTTGATAAGAATTTAGGTCAGTATTTTGCAGCCTTAACAAATATGCAAAGCGTAGGCGTAATGGGTGATGAAAGGACCTATGATTATGCAATAGCGCTTAGAGCAGTAATGACTAGTGATTTTATGACTGCTGATTGGGCTCGTATACCGTATGATGTTTTAGACGTAATCTCAAGAAGAATCGTAAATGAGGTTAGAGGGGTAAACAGAGTACTTTTAGATTGTACATCTAAACCACCTGCAACAATTGAATTTGAATAAATATAAGGTCCGTTTATGCGGGCTTTTTATTGTTATATTAGCTTTTTTGATTTATCTTAAGTTTTAAAATATGTCTATAATTTTATTGTGAATATGGTCAATTTGTGGTATTATTACAGATAAATAAATGTGAACTTGTTGAGGTGAATTATGACATATTTAGAAATATTTGATGAAGTTGTAAGCATTATGAAGATGGATTCTTCTACATGTAAAGACATGGGAGTGGGAGATTATGAAACATATAGAAATCAAATAAATAATGATATGACTGAAAAAGACTTTACATTGCTTGTAAAAAAATATCTTGCATCCTTTGGATTAGAGGGTCATTTAAGATTTTCAAATACAAATCTTGGAATAATAGATTTTGAGGTTATGAGATATAATGATTGTCTTTATGTAACTAATGCCTCAAAAACATCAAAATTAAAAATCAAAGATAGAATAGTTAAAATCGATAATTATTCAATACCTGAGGCTGCAGAAGCAAATGCTGTTTTTTTAATGAATGAAACAGATGAACGTCAAGGATTTTTGTGGAGCACTATTTTATCTTTTGCTAGTGAAATAATGGTTATTAGAAATGATGAACAAATTGTTTTACCAATCGAATTAGGTGAAGGAATTGTCAATGAAAATAGTTATTTTTATAAAGCCATGAATGATAAAACATTATTAATTAGATTAGAAGATTTTATGAATGAGACGGCTATAAGACAGGTATATGAGGATTGTAAGGAATATTTAGAGAAAGTTGAAAATTTAATTATAGATGTTAGAAATAATGGTGGTGGATCAGATACAGCCTTTTTCCCATTGCTAGCTTATTGTTTTCCAGAAGGAAAAATGGTAGATTCATTTATTCCTGAAAGTGAACCAGCATCAATCAACTACTCAAAGCGTAATTGTGAGAGCCGCTTAGAAATGATAGATTCATTTTTTTCTGAAGGACTTACAGATGATATTAAGTCTTTGGTAGAAAGTATGAAGACGGAATTAATTCAGAATATGGGTAAAGGTTTTATTGCTAAAAGTGATGATCAACAAATTGGAATATATGGCAAGAAAAAGCCTGAAAAGATATGGATTATTACTGATCAAGGATGTGGCTCATCTGGAGATGCCTTTGTTGAAATAATGTCGTATTCTCCTAAAGTAAAGATTATTGGTCGCCCAACCTTAGGTATTACAGATTATTCAAATTGTACGTTGGCAACATGGGATAATTTTCAAATGCTTTATCCTACTTCACGAGTTAGTGAATTAGATAAAGGTATGGGGCTTGGACATCGTGGTGTAGCAGTTGATTATTATATTCCATGGACTCCTGAGCATCTTAAGAAAGATGTAGATTTAAAATTCGTGATGGATTTAATTAGTAAGAGTTAGCATACAATTGCTGTTTTACAATTAAAAATAATTGGTTTAGCTAAAGAGCATAATCATATAGAACATATTATTGTAGATGAAATAATTCAATTATTAGGAGTTAATTATGGAGGAAAGAATTGTTGATAAGGATATTGTATTAGTGCCATATTTTAAGAATGAAGATGTTGCCATAAAATGGTATTTGGATTCTGAAGTGTGTAAACAGGTTGATAATATTGACTTTGTATATGATTTAGAAAGATTAAATCAAATGTACAATTATTTAAGCAATAATGGCTATTGTTATTATATAAAATATCAAAATGTTTTTGTTGGTGATATTACATTAAGGTTTAATACTGAAGTATGTCTTGTTATATGTAAGGAATACCAAAATAAGCATATTGGAAGAAGATGTGTTTTAAATATACTTCAATTAGCTAAAGAAAACGGTTATAAGGAAGTAAAGGCAAATATTTATTCATTTAATTTTCAAAGTCAAAATATGTTTAAGGCAATTGGTTTTGAAAAGATTTCAGATGAATGGTACTTATATAGATTGGATTGATAGAATGAATGAACTAGAGTTAAAGAAAATATGGAAAAATGAAGAGAAAATTGCACATATTGAGGGTTGGGATTTTTCTCATATTAAAGATAGATATGAAGAAGAGGGGGATTTACCCTGGAAGTACAAGAATATAGTGACACAATATTTAAAGGCTGAATATAAGATACTAGATTATGATACTGGTGGTGGGGAATTCCTTTTATCACTAAATCATCCATATAATAATACTGCTGCAACAGAAGGATATAAGCCAAATGTTGAATTATGTAAGAATGTATTGTTGCCACTAGGGATACATTTTAAAGAATGCAATAATCCGGCAAATATACCTTTTGCTGATGAAAGCTTTGATTTAATTATAAATAGACATGGAGATTTTAATGCTAGAGAAATATTTCGTTTGTTAAAAAAAGGTGGAATATTTATTACTGAGCAGGTAGGATCTGAAAATGACCGAGATCTTGTAGAAATGGTATTGCCTAATATACCAAAGCCATTTCCTAATTTGAATTTAAAATTTCAAAAAGAAGAATTTTTAAACGTTGGATTTAAAATATTAAAAGCTGATGAAGCATTTAGACCAATTAAGTTTTATGATTTAGGTGCATTCGTTTGGTTTGCACATATTATTGAATGGGAATTTCCAAATTTCTCAGTAGACAAATGCTTCAATAAATTGATGGAAATGCAAAAAATAATTGAACAAAATGGTAAAATAGAAGGAACTATTCATCGGTTTTTATTAGTTTGTCAAAAATAATTTTATATTATATCATTTAAAGTATTCTTTTTTTTTTTTTATAGTATAATATTCATATAGGATATATAGGAGGCTTTGGTTATGAAAAGGAATATGTTAAGTTTTATTATAGTAATGTTATTTTTATTAATTTTGACAGCTTGTAATACTAAATCAAATTCTGATGATTCAAGATATTATGATGATGTATACTCATATTTAAGTGGTACAAATCTAATAGAAGATAATCCATTATCAGAACGTATTGATTATGTTAATATGAATTTATCTGATTATATTGATACATTTAATTTCTATGGAGTAAATATCTTTGAAAAGGATAACATATATACATGTGTGTATGTTTATAATAGTGTATCTAAAGAGACTGCTTCATTAGTAGATTATTTAACAGCAGATAATTTGAATAATAAAAATGTATTATTAAAAGAATTTATGGAGTTAGAAGATATAGCTATATCAATTAATGATTATGAGCTTGTTGCAGTTTTATCATCATATAAATGTAAAGTAGATAAATGCTATACATCAAATACGGAAATGGATCTAGTTTTTCCAGTTTTTGAAATTAATGAATTAACTATTGTTGATGGAAGTGTCTCTATTATTGAAAATAATGAGATAAAAATTCACAAGGAATTAAGGAGAATTCAAAAAGGATATCCTATGCCTATGATTTATGGTTTAGATAATTCATGGTATGGAGGAAGCCTATCTAGCTTAGGTAATATTGAAAATAAAAATGATATCGAATATCTTGTTACAGCGTATTCAGATGAATTCTTATCAGGCTTTGATTATAAAGTGAATGGCGATAGTAAAATTCTAGAGATTAAAGATTTATTTAACTGAGATTATGGGGCGAAGCAAAATGGTGCTTCGCTTTTTAAGTTGTTTAATTTTTTTCTTTATAATTAATTAAAAACATTATATAATATTAGTAAATATTATGGAGAAATTATTATGGATATGAAAAAATTTATCACTTTTGAGGGTGGAGAATGTAGTGGAAAAACTACAATAATTAAAACTATATGTGAATTATTTGATAAAGAGAATATAAGGTATATTACTACTAGAGAGCCTGGTGGAATTAGAATAGCTGAGGATATTAGAAATATAATATTAGATACTAAAAATACTGATATGACACCAGAATGTGAAGCATTACTTTATGCAGCAAGTAGGATGCAGCATCTATCTCAAAAAGTAATTCCTGCAATAAAAGAAAATAAAATAGTCTTATGTGATCGTTTTATTGATTCAAGTCTTGCTTATCAAGGCTATGCTAGAGGTTTAGGTATTGAAAATGTTTTAAAGGCTAATTCATTTGCTTTAGATTACTTGCCTGGACTTACAATATTTATTGATGTAACACCTGATATTGCATTAAAAAGATTATCAAATAGAGATAATAAAATAGATAGATTAGATTTAGAGAAGGAAGATTTTCATAAAAAAGTTTATCAAGGCTATCAAGAGGTTTTAAGAATGTATCCAGAAAGAATAAAAAGGATAGATGGAAATCAATCCCTTGAGAGGGTTACTGAAGATTGTATTAATCTAGTATTAGAATATATAAGAGGGTAGGTGATAATTTGAATGTTAGATATGCAATAAAAAATCAAAATAAAATATTTAATATTCTAAATTTATCAAAAAAACAGGATAGATTATCACATGCTTATTTATTTTATGGTTCTTCAGGGACAGGTAAAAAAGAAATGGCTTATGCTTTGGCTTGCTTAATTTATTGTGAATATGGTGGTTGCTTAGAGTGTGATACATGCAAAAGTATTTTAAATGGTAATCATATGAATGTTGATTATATAGGGATTATCGATGATAAAAAAATGATTTCTAAGGATCAAATATCTGAGCTGCAAGAGGAGTTTTCTAAAACATCACTAATTGATGGCACTAGAATATATATTGTAGATGGAATAGATACTGCTTCGTCAGCAGCCCAAAATAGTCTTCTTAAATTTATAGAGGAACCAATAAATCAAACGCCAACAATTGGAATTTTTTTAGCGAGTGAATTATCAAATGTTGTTTCAACTATTCAATCACGTTGCTTTTTACAGCATTTTGATGAGATACCAGTTAATAAAATGATTGAGGAAATGTTATCGTTGGGATATAATGAATTAGATTCTGCTTTAGTTACCAGCTTAACAAATAATATTGATGAAGCTAAATGTTTAGTTTTGTCTGATGATTTTAAGATTATAAAGGATTTATTTTTAGAACTGATTGATTTGAAAAAATCTAAGGAAAATATTTTATTTTATCTAAAAAACGTTAGTTATTTTTCTGACGTGAAAAAATTAAAAATTTTACTTCAATGGATAATTCTTTTCTTAGAGGATGCAAACAAATATAATGGCAGTAATGATAATTTGATTTTAAAGCCTATTTATGATAAAATTATAATATATATTGAAAAGAATGAAAAAGATCTACAAAATAAGCTTAACATGGTTTTAGGTTTATATGATAAGCTGAAATATAATGTATCAGCTAAAAATGTATTACATGAGTTGATAGTAAACTTTAATTAGGTTGGTGTTTTATGAAAGCAATTAGAGTTCAATTTAAGTCTTTAGGCAAAAGATATTATTTTGGTGTTGCAAATTTAAATGTAAAAAATGGAGATTCAGTTATTGTTAATACAGTTAGAGGGATTGAACTTGGTTATTGTGTAGGTGATCCTTTTGACCTTAAAGAAGAAGACTTAACATCTGAATTAAAAGACATAGTTCGTATAGCTACTAATGAGGACATTGCAGCATACAAAAAGAATAAAGAAGAAGAACCAGATATTATAGAAAAAACTAAGTTTTATTCTAAAAAACATAATTTACAAATGAAGTTATTAGAGGCCGAATATACCTTAGATAAGTCGAAATTAATAATTTATTTTGAATCTGAAGGTAGGGTTGACTTTAGGGAGCTCGTTAAAAGCTTAGCTGATGAATATCACACTAGAATAGAATTAAGACAGGTTGGTAGTCGTGATGGTGCTAAGGTTTTTGGTGGTATAGGCCCCTGCGGTTTAATTGTTTGTTGTCAGACATTTATTACTCAATTTGATAATGTATCTGTAAAAATGGCAAAAAATCAAAATTTGTCATTAAATCCTGTAAAAATTAGTGGTAATTGTGGTAAGCTTCTTTGTTGTATAAATTATGAAAATGATTTATATACTGAATTACGTAAATATGCACCTGATATTGGAGATATTGTTGAAACTCAGGATGGTCCAGCTAAGGTTTTATCCTGTGATGTTGTTAATAAGAATCTTAAGGTTAAATATATTAATGAAGATAATAAGTTTGGTTATTTAGCATTAGATGATGTAAAGTTTACACGTTCAATTGATAAAAAGAAAAATGAGGATAATGATGATGCCGATAATTTGTAATGAATTATTAGGAAGAGAATTAATTAAAATTTATCAGGATCCAGAATGTTTTAGTTTTTCATTGGATTCAATGTTACTTGCAAGTTTTGCAACAGTTTCTACTAGAACAAATAAAATTTGTGATCTATGTTCTGGAAACGCACCAATACCACTATATTTATCTTTACGAACTAAAGCTTTAATTACTGGTGTTGAAGTGCAAAAAAGGTCTTTTGATTTAGCTATTAAATCAATTGAGATTAATAACCTACAAGATCAAATTAAAATATTATGTGATAATTTAATTGGTATAAGCAATATAATTGGAAAGTCAACATATGATTTAGTAACATGTAATCCACCTTACTTTAAAATAGGAGATAATAATATAAATCCTAGTGATTTTAAGGCTATCGCTAGACATGAAGTATTAGCTAATTTGGATGATATTGTAAAAGAAGCAGCAACGCTTTTAAGACCAAAAGGGCGATTTGCTATGGTACATAGACCTGATAGACTCGTTGAAATTTTTGATACATTGAGAAAATATCGTATTGAGCCTAAAAGGTTAAGGTTTGTATACCCAAAAGCAAATTGTGAGTGTAATAATATTTTAATTGAAGGTATAAAGGATGGAAGTAGTAATGGATTAAGGATTCTTCCACCATTATATGTATATAATGAAGATAACACTTGGACAAATGAAGTCCTAAAAATATATAATTATAGTGAGGAGTAGATTTTATGTTTTTAAGTTTATTAAACAAGAAGGAAATGCTTAAGTTTTTGGATTTGGCAATTTATATGGTAGATATCGATGGCGAGCCTACTGATGTTGAAAAGAGATTATTAAATAAAATGATTGCAGAATTAGATGCAATAAAGGATGAATATTCCTTTAGATTGACTGATACTGCTGAAAATACAATTAAATTTTTTGCAGGTTCTAATCAAGTTGTAAAAAATGTTGTTTATTTAAATTTAGTTATTATCTCAATGGAAGATGATTTATATAATACATCAGAATTGTTATTCCTTGAAAAAATACAAAAAGAACTTGATATATCAGCTGAAAAGAGAAGAGAGCTTATTTCTATAGTTTATGCTGATAGAGATTTAAGAGAAAAAACTATTAGAATTCTTAAGAACTAATGAGAACAAGAAGTTTTGGTCACAATAACGGAATATTATATTTAGTCGCAACTCCGATTGGAAATCTATCTGATATGACATATCGAGCTATTGATATTCTAAAGTCCGTTGATAAGATATACGCAGAGGATACAAGAAATTCTATTAATCTTTTGAGGCATTTTGATATTAATACTAAATTAGAAAGCTATCATGAATATAATCAAGAATTAAAAACAGGTAATATAATTAAAGAGCTTCAAAATGGTCTTAAGATTGCACTAATTTCTGATGCCGGTTTGCCTGTTATATCAGATCCTGGTTTTAAAATTGTTGAAGAAGCTAGAAAACAAGGGATAGCTGTGTCTACAATTCCTGGAGCAAGTGCAGGGATAAGTGCGCTTATTTCTTCTGGTTTAGCACCGATGCCATATACTTTTTATGGTTTTTTAGATAGCAAAAAAAATAAAAGAATAAAAGAATTAGAGGATTTAAAGTATATTAATCATACGATTATTTTCTATGAGGCCCCTCATAGAATTATTGATTGCCTAAATGATATTTATGATGTTTTTGGAAATAGACAGGCTGTTATTATGAGGGAGTTAACTAAAGCATTTGAGGAATATATTTCTGGTAGTCTTTTTGAATTAAAGGATATGGATTCAATAAAGGGTGAAATAGTGTTAGTTGTTGAAGGCTATAAGGATGATAATATTGATTTATCTATTGATCCTAATACGAAAATAGATGAATTAATATCCTTAGGATATAAGCCAAATGAAGCAATAAAGGAAACAGCTAAGATTCTAAATTTAGATAAAAAAGAATTATATAAACAATATATCGATTTTAAAAATAAAAAATAGTGGAGGGTAAATATTATGGACTACTGTTTGGATTATGAACATTTAAAGGATGAGCATCATATTTTTAAAAGTATTAGTTATGATGAATTAATTAGTTTATTAGATACATTTCATTCAGGTTTAATATATATAGGTGGACCATGGTGTAAGAATTGTCAAGCTATTATTGATATAGTAAATCAAGTTGGTAAAAAAAGAGGGTTAGATTGTATTTATAATTATGATCCAAGATTTATTAATATTTATGGTGAAGAAGAGGATTTAAGAGATTGCAAATCTCTTGAAATAAAGCTTAAATACTATGCAATTGTTGAAAAATTAGGCTATAAAACTAATGAATTAGTTCAGGACACATTAATCCCTAAAATCCATGTTCCATTTTTTGCAGCTATAAAAAATGGTGTTTGCGTTGGCTATTATTTTGCAGAGTATGTCAGAGATGGAAGTTTGCTTCATGCTGAAAATGATAATGAAGATAAGACAGTTGATTTTGTAGATAATTTAGTAGAATTAATCCATAAATTTGAAGATGATAAGAGGTTTTTATAGTGATGTTGCTAGACATCACTTTTTTCTTACATTGAAGTTGCATATAGATGTTGAAAAATAATTAAAGAAATGATAAAATATTTAAAAGTTTTATTTTATGGAGGGTATTATGGCTTTTTATTATGATGAACCATCACGTACTTTTAGTGAGTATTTATTGGTTCCAGGTTATTCTGATGAAAATTGTATTCCAAGTAGAGTTTCTCTTAAAACACCTTTAGTTAAATTTAAAAAAGGTGAAGAGCCAGCAATAACAATGAATATTCCGCTTATTTCTGCAATAATGCAATCAGTATCTAATGATACAATGGCTATTGCATTAGCAAAAGAGGGTGGAGTATCATTTATTTATGGATCACAAACTATTGAAAATCAAGCTGCAATGGTTAGAAAAGTTAAGAGTTATAAGGCTGGATTTGTTATAAGTGATTCAAATGTTTCACCTGATAATACTTTAGAGGATATTTTAAAGCTTAAAGAAGAAACAGGACATTCTACAGTTGCTGTTACTATTGATGGTACTCCAAGTGGAAAGCTTGTTGGTATAGTAAGTAGTAGAGATTATCGAGTTAGTAGAATGGAATTATCCACTAGGGTTAAAGAATTTATGACTCCTCTAGAAAAATTGATAACTGCTCCTAACGGAACTACTTTAAAGGAAGCAAATGATATCATATGGGAGCATAAGCTTAATAGTCTTCCAATTATTGATAAAAATGGTTGTTTAGTAGCTTTTGTATTTAGAAAGGATTACTCTTCACATAAGGATAATCCATTAGAACTATTAGATGCAAGTAAAAGATATATTGTTGGCGCTGGCGTTAATACTAGGGATTATGAACAAAGAATCCCAGCATTAGTAGAAGCAGGAGCTGATGTACTATGTATTGATTCCTCAGAGGGATATACTGCATGGCAAAAGAATGTAATTGATTATGTTAGAAAAACGTATGGTGATAAGGTAAAAATTGGTGCAGGTAATATCGTAGATAGAGATGGATTTAGATTCTTAGCTGAGGCAGGTGCTGATTTCATTAAGATTGGTATTGGTGGAGGCTCTATTTGTATTACTCGTGAAACAAAGGGTATAGGTCGTGGTCAAGCAACTGCAGTAATAGAAGTTGCTAAAGCAAGAGATGAATACTATAGAGAAACTGGTATTTATATTCCTATTTGTTCTGATGGTGGTATTGTCCATGATTATCATATTACATTAGCTTTAGCTATGGGATGTGATTTCTGCATGTTAGGTAGATATTTTGCTAGATTTGATGAATCACCTACAAATAAAGTATTAATTAATGGAAATTATATGAAAGAATACTGGGGTGAAGGAAGTGCAAGAGCTAGAAATTGGCAAAGATATGATTTGGGTGGTGCTCAAAAATTATCTTTCGTCGAAGGTGTTGATTCATATGTTCCTTACGCAGGTCCTTTACATGATACAGTGAGTGTGACATTAAGTAAAATTAAACATACAATGTGTAATTGTGGTGCTTTATCTATTCCTGAGCTTCAACAAAAGGCTAAATTGACACTTGTAAGTAGTGTTTCTATTGTTGAAGGTGGAGCACATGATGTATTAGTAAAGGATACGAATACACATAATTAAAACAAAAAAACTCTGATTATTCAGGGTTTTTTAAATATGACTCATATATTATCATATTAAATCATATAATATTTTTTAATAAGGAGACTGGTATTTATGTAACTGTTTTCTTTAATTAATCTTACCGATAGATATTGAAAAAAATTTGAAATGATTTATAATATACATAGATAATAACTATTTTAGGAGGAATTAAAATGCCATTAGTAAATGCAAAAGAAATGATGCAAAAGGCTCGTGAGGGTCATTATGCAGTTGGAGCTTTTAATATTAATAACTTAGAATGGACTAAAGCTATTTTGTTAACTGCTCAAGAATTAAATGCGCCTGTTATGTTGGGAGTATCTGAAGGTGCAAATAAATATATGACTGGATTTAAGGTTGTAGCTGCAATGGTAAAAGCTATGATTGAAACATTAAATATTACTGTTCCAGTAGCTTTACATTTAGACCATGGTACATATGAAGGTGCAAAGGCTGCTTTAGCTGCAGGCTATTCATCAGTAATGTTTGATGGTTCACATTATCCATTTGATGAAAATGTTGAAAAAACAAAGGAGATTGTAGAATTAGCACATTCTTTAGGTGCCACAGTTGAGGCTGAAGTAGGTTCAATTGGTGGTGAAGAGGATGGAGTAACTGGTCGTGGTGAGGTTGCTGATCCTGAGGAATGCTACAATATTTCTAAATTAGGAATTGATATGTTAGCTGCAGGTATTGGAAATATTCATGGTAAATATCCTGCAAATTGGCAAGGACTTGATTTTAATGCTTTAGCTGCTATAAAGGCTAAGTGTGGTGAAATGCCTTTAGTTCTTCATGGTGGTACAGGTATTCCTGAGGATATGATTAAAAAGGCAATTAGCTTAGGTGTTTGTAAGATTAATGTAAATACTGAATGCCAATTATATTTTGCTGAAGCTACAAGGAAGTATATTGAAGCTGGAAAAGATAAAGAAAAGAAGGGTTATGATCCTCGTAAGCTTTTAGCTCCAGGAACTGAAGCAATTAAAGAAATCGTTAAGATTAAAATGGAAATGTTTGGTTGTGTAGGTAAAGCAAATTAATTAAAAATTAAGAGGACGAATATTCGTCCTCTTATTAGTGAATATAGGAGGAAAGAATGAGAATAGCTTTAATAAATGAAAATTCACAGGCTGCAAAAAATGAATTAATATTTAACACTTTAAATAGTGTTGCTACAAAATATGGTCATGTAGTTGATAACTATGGTATGTTTAATAGTGATGATAAGGCTTTAACATATGTTCAAAATGGTTTACTTGCTGCAATTTTAATTAATTCAGAGGCAGCTGATTTTGTTGTTACTGGTTGTGGTACAGGTAGTGGAGCCATGCTTGCATGTAATTCATTCCCTAAGGTATTATGTGGATTAATTGTTGACCCATCTGATGCATATATGTTTGGACAAATTAATGATGGAAATTGTGTAGCAATGCCATTTGCTAAAGGTTTTGGTTGGGGAGCTGAATTAAATCTAGAATACTGCTTTGAAAAATTATTTAATGGTCCTAGGGGCCAAGGGTATCCAAAGGAAAGAGTTATTCCTGAACAAAGAAATAAGAAAATACTAGATAGCGTTAAGGAAATAACTCATACTCCAATGATTGATATTCTAAAAAAAATTGATAGACAATTTTTATTAGATACTATAGATAGACCAAGTTTCAAAGAATTATTTTTTGCTTCAGCAAAGAATAAAGAAATAGTTGATTTTATTAATGAAATATTAAAGTAATTTATAAAAAAAGTCTCTTCGGAGACTTTTTTCTTTTATACGATAAATATTTCTTTTAATTCTAGGATGAATTTATAGATATTAGATGTTGATATAATTATCCTATTATTTATCTACTTGTCATAAATCAAGTCATTGTTTTTCTTTTATTTATTTTTAAATAATAAATGACAAAATAAGTAGAATGAATTATAATGTGTGTGTAAATATTTCATATTAATAAATACTATCAAATTAATTAGATGATAATATTTAATACTAGTTTTGATAAAAGAGACGTGCGAATGTCAAAATTAATACTAATTTTACAATTGGAGTGGGAAAAATATGGTGAAAACTGTCGTTGGTTACATTGAAAATTCTAATCAAGAGTATTTAATGCTATATCGTAACAAAAGAATTAATGATCCTAATCATGGTAAATGGATCGGTGTTGGTGGTCATATTGAGGAAAATGAGACTAAAGAAATTGCAATAATTAGGGAAATTAATGAGGAAACTGGTTTAGTTGTAAATGATACTATTTTTAAGGGAGCAGTTGAATTTCATTTTAATGATTATATAGAACTTATGTATGTTTTTAAAATTAATAATTTTTCTGGTCAGATTAATGAATGTGATGAGGGTCTCTTAAAATGGATAAATAAAAATGATTTATATGAGTTATCTATTTGGGAAGGTGACAAATTGTTTTTAAATAGATTAGATGGAAATGAGCAGTTTTTTTTGAAATTATATTATGATAATGATAGATTATTAAGGAGTGAGGAATATGACATATCAGAAATTTATTAATAATGCTTCTAATCAAGCAGTAGAAAATGATAAAGAAGAAAGTGCAGTTATTATACTAATGGAGCATATAACTGGACTTGAAACTAATCAGCTATATATGAAAATGCATGATGAAATTGATAACGATACTATAATTCATTTTAATGAAATATTTAACAAATATTTATATGAAAATAAACCAATTCAATACTTAATTGGTTATAGTTGTTTTTATGGCTATGATTTTATCGTTAATGAAAATGTATTAATTCCAAGATATGAAACTGAAGAATTGGTGGAAAATATTCTATATAGATATGACGAGCACTTTGCAGGTAAAAGGGTTGATGTTTGCGATCTTGCAACAGGATCTGGATGTATAGCGATATCATTAGCTTTAGAAGAAAAGAATATGAATGTTGTTGCTACAGATATTTCATCAGAAGCTTTAGCTGTTGCAAAAGAAAATAATAAAAAATATAATGCAGGTGTTACTTTTTTACAAGGAGATATGTTAAAACCATTAGTCGGGAAAAAATTTGATATATTTGTATCTAATCCTCCATATATTCCAGAGGATGAAGAGGTTATGTCTTTAGTAAAGGATAATGAACCAAATATAGCTTTGTTTGGTGGTAGGGATGGTTTAAAGTTCTATCGTATTATTCTTAGTGGTATTAAGCCATTATTAAAAAATAAAGCTATGATTTGCTTTGAACATGGTTATGACAAAAAAAATGAAATGATTGCTTTAGCAAAGGAATTTTTTCCTAGCTCTAGAGTTGAGGTTTTAAAAGATTTAGAAGGTAAAGATAGAATGACATTTATTTATGTGGGTGATTTTTCATGGCAAGAGTAATAATATTTCCTACTGATACGGTATATGGAATTGCTACACCTATTTTTGATATTGATGGTATAAATAAGATATATGACATAAAGAAAAGACCTCATAACAAGCCTCTTGCTTGCCTTTGTGCTAATTTAGAACAAATAGAAGAAATTGCAGAGGTAAATGAATTAGCTGAAAAATTAATTAAAAAATTTTTACCTGGACCACTTACTTTAATATTAAATAGTACAAAAAAAGTAAAAAAAATAATTGGATATGACACAATTGGAGTTAGAATTCCAAATAATTCTTTATGTTTAGACATATTACTAGAGAATGGTCCGATGCTAACTACATCAGTTAATGATTCTGGATATTCTCCATTAAATGAATATGACGAGATAGTAAATAAGTACTTTGACCGTGTCGATAAAATATATCCTTCAAGCACTAAATCATCTAATATTTCATCAACTGTTATTATGTTAAATGATTGTGGTATTCAATTAATAAGAGAAGGAGAAATTAAATTTTCAGAACTTAATGATTTTATAAACTCTGTATAATTTATTCTCTTATGGATAAAATATCCATAGGGGGATGTATATGAAAAAAGTAATTGTTGTAATAATAGTATTTTTATTAGCAATAGCATTATTAAATTTAGGAAATAGTAAGCAAGAAATAAGAGTTAGAATTGTACCTAATAGCAATTTAAAAAAAGATTTAGAAGATAAAGAAGAGGTAAAAAAAATTATATTAGTATATCTAAATACTATATATGATAATGATTATAATAAATGTAAAAAAAATTTAGAAAATACCATTGATGATTTAAATATTGTTTTGAATAAATACTTTCCTAAAATATGTGCAAGCCTAGGGTATCATACACTTTATAATAAAACATATAATGATAATGCAGTAAAAAATGAGGAATGCTATATGTTGTATGTTGTAATAGGTAATGGTGATGGTGATAATTGGTGGGGAACAATTTATCCAAATTTAATTTCTATGAGTAGTGATGAAGTTATAGAGTATAAAAGTATATTTGTTGATTTGTTTAAAAAAATAAAAGGAGAGAGTAAATGATATCTGTTGAGATGGTAAATGACGATAATTATAACCAGATTGTCTCTTTTTTATCAGCAGTTCCTTCTATTAGTGAATTAGACGAGCAAATTATAAATAATTCTGCTATTATAATTGAGGATAGTAAGGTTTTAGGAAGTATTTCCTTTGAACAGTACGATCATCAAGGTTTAATAAGATATTTTGTATTCAAAAAAAATATGTCTGTCGATATATTGAAAAAAATGATTTCAGTTTTAGATGAAAGAGCTAGTAGTAAAGATGTAGATAATTTAATTTGTGTAGCTGAAAATGAAATGGTATATAATATCTTTTCAGAATTAGGATTTGATAAATTAGATAAAAAAATCTTTATTAATGAAGAAAAAGTTAACAACACTATATACAAAGATTCTGAGTTTTTAATTAAACATGTCGAAAAATAATTTTAAAGGTTAGTTTATTATGTCTTGTAAATAAACTAACCTTTTTGTATAATATAATTAGTAATTTCGATGGAGGATTTTTTTATGTATGAGATTATAAATAAGTATATTGACAAATTGATGACATCTAGTCCTGATATGCCACTATGGAATATAGAGGCTATCCGTTCTGGAAAAAAGCCAGTATGGAATTATATCGATGGTTGCATGATGACATCATTGTTGGAAATGTATAAGACTACAAAGGAACAAAAGTATATTGATTTTGTAATTAAATTTGTAGATTATTATGTATTTGATGATGGTTCAATAAGAGGATATGAGGTAGAAAAGTATTCTACAGATGATGTCTGCGAATCAAGAATATTATTTGATTTATATGATATTACACATGATGAAAAATATAGTAAGGCTATTGAACTTTCTTATTCTCAAATTAAAACACATCCAAGAACTAAGGAAGGAAATTTCTGGCATAAAAAAATTTATCCAAATCAAATATGGCTTGATGGATTGTATATGATGCAACCATTTTATACGAGATATCAAACTTTGAGGAACAAAAAGGATTATGCCGATATTGTTAAGCAATTTAAAAATGTAAGAGCTTTAATGTTTGATGAAGAGAAAAAATTATATTATCATGGTTACGATAGTTCAAAACAAATGTTTTGGGCTGACCCTAAAACCGGTTTATCAAAAAATTTCTGGTTAAGATCTATTGGTTGGTTTACTGTTGGTTTAGTAGATGTTTTGGATTTTATGGATGAACAGATGTATGATGAGTATAATTCAATCAAGGTTCTTTTAAAGGAAATAATTGATGGAATATTGCAATATCAAGATCCAGAATCAAAGATGTTTTGGCAAGTTCCAAACTATCCTAATAGAGAAGGTAACTATTTAGAAACATCAGGTTCTTCAATGATTGCATATGCAATTTTAAAAGGTGTTAGACTTGAGGCTTTACCAGAAAGATATTTAAACATTGGATTAGAAATATTTGATGGTATTTGTGAAAAATATTTATCAGTTAAACCTGATGGCGATTTGAATTTGGGTGGTATTTGTTTAGTTGCAGGTTTGGGACCTGAAAACAATTTAAGAAGAGATGGTACATATGAGTATTATATTTCTGAACCTGTAGTGGAAAATGATGCTAAAGGTGTAGGACCAATGATTATGGCATATACTGAGGTTATGAAGGTAAAAAAATAATGAAAAAGAGGCTTTAAAAAAGCCTCTTTTTCATATATAATAATAGAAATACATTGGTTTTGGGAGTGATTAGTATGCGAGACTTTTCTAATGTAAAACGTATAATTGTTAAGATAGGTTCTTCATCTATAGTTAATTCAGATTTGAGTATAAATCAAAATATGATTTATTCACTTATGAAGGTTTTTAACCAGTTTAAAAATATGGGTATTGAAGTAGCATTAGTATCTAGTGGAGCAATTGCTTTAGGTATGAACAAGCTTAAATTGGATCATAGACCTAAGGAAATGGCATTAAAACAAGCATGTGCTGCAGTAGGTCAAGCAAGGTTGATGGAAGCATATAATAGAAATGCATCTGAATTTGGTCTAATATGTGGGCAAATTCTAGTCAATCATGATGACTTTGGGGTTAGAAAAAGAATGCTATATTTATCTGATACTTTAGAAGCTATGTTTAAAAATGGTATTATTCCTATAATTAATGAAAATGATGCTTTGGCTGTTGAGGAAATTAAGGTTGGTGATAATGATACTTTAGCTTCCTTGATTGTCCCTATGATAAATGCTAACCTATTAGTCTTATTTTCTGATATTGATGGGTTGTTTAATAAGAATCCTAAATTATATAAAGATGCAAAGAAGATTGATGTGGTTGAAAAAATAAATCAAGATATTTATGATATGGTCGGTGCTAATCCTTCTAATGTTGGTACTGGAGGTATGGAGACAAAGCTTAATGCGGCAATAATTTCTACAAATGCTGGTTGTGATATGGTTATTTGCAATTCAACAAATATTGATAAGCTAATAAATATTATAGAAGGTGAAAATATTGGTACTCTTTTTAAGGCAAAGGAAAAAGGTATTTCATCAAAGGAGCACTGGATGATTTTTAAAGCCAATTCCAATGGTGGAATTATTATTGATAAGGGCTTAAAGAAAAAATTAGAAAGTAAAAAGGTATCTATTTTACCTAAAGGAATAGTCTCTGTATCAAATGAATTTTTAAAGGGCTCCATTATAAATATTTTAGATGAGGATGGCAATATTATTGCTAAAGGTATTGTCAATTATTCATCATTAGAGATAAACCAAATTAAAGGGTTAGAGACAAATACTGCAAGACAAGTATTAAATAACTTTACAAAAAATGAAGTTATTCATGCTAATAATTTAGTTATGATTAGGGAGGATTTATTATGCTAGATGATATTTTACTAAAAACAAAGAATTCTCAAAAAAAATTATCTTTATTAAATACTACTGATAAAAATAAATGTTTAGCTAATATTGCAGATGCACTTATCAAAAATGAAGAAAAAATACTTAAAGCTAATAAAATTGATATAAACAATGCCATAAAAAATGAACTTACAGAATCTATGATAGAAAGATTAACATTAAATCATAGTAGAATTATTAATTTAGCTAATTCAATTAATGATTTAATTAATATAGAGGATGTTGTTGGAGAAATAATAGAAGAAATAAAAAGACCTAACGGTTTAACAATTCAAAAAATAAGAGTTCCGTTTGGAGTTATTTGTGTAATATTTGAGTCAAGACCTAATGTTTGTGTAGACATTGCTACACTTTGTTTAAAAACTGGAAATGCTTGTGTTTTAAAGGGTGGAAAAGAAGCAATAAATACGAATATTGAATTAGTCAATATTATGAAAAATGCGATTAGTGGGATAGTTGATTCTGATTGTATTACTTTAATAACAGATACATCAAGAGAGGTTACAAATGAATTAATTGAAAAAAGAAATTATATAGATTTGTTAATACCTAGAGGAGGTAAGGGATTAATTCAATATATTGTTTCGAATGCTAAAATTCCGTATATAGAAACAGGAGCAGGTAATTGTCATTTATATATTCACGAAGATTGTGATTTTGATATGGCAATTAACATTGCAATAAATGCTAAATATCAACGTCCATCTGTATGCAATGCTATTGAAAACATTTTAATTGACGAAAAAATAGCCAATCAATTTTTGTTGAGATTATATGATGAATTTAGTAAACTAAACATTGAAATCAGAGGATGCGATAAAACATTTAGTATTATTCCATGTGAAAAAGCATCTGAAGCTGACTATTTTACTGAATACAATGATTATATAGTTTCGATAAAGGTAGTTAAGAATATCGAAGAAGCTATATTACATATAAATGCGCATTCATCAAGTCATTCAGAGTCAATTATTACTAATAATGATTCTGCTGCAGAAAAGTTTTTAAATGAAATTGATAGTGCTTGTGTATATCATAATGCATCTACTAGATTTACCGATGGTGGTGAATTTGGTTTTGGTGCTGAAATAGGTATTTCAACTCAAAAGCTTCATGCTAGAGGGCCAATGGGATTAAGGGAAATTTGTAGTTATAAGTATAAAATATATGGAAATGGACAGGTAAGGTAAATGTATAGATTTGGAATTCTGGGCTTAGGTAAGATGGGGACTGCTATATTAAATGGTGTAATAAAAAAAGAAGTATTTAAGCATTCAGAGATAATGATTTATACACCAAATATAGAAAAGCAGAATACTTGTAAGAATATAGGTTTTTCAATTGCTAAAAATGAATATAATTTATTTGAGAGCTGTGAGACTATTTTAATTGCCATAAAGCCTCAGAAATTCTCAGAAGTTCTAATTAATTCTAATGGATTGGATTTTACTGACAAATGTGTTATTTCAATTGCGGCAGGAAAAACGATTGAAGATGTCGAACAATATTTTAAAAATGCTACTATAGTAAGGGTGATGCCAAATACTCCAGCTGTAATTGCATCAGCTTCATCTACATTATGCTATAATAAATATAATGACTTAAGTAAAAAAGCAAAAGAGATTTTTGAATCAATAGGTGTAGTTGAAATAATAGAAGAGTGTCAAATGAATGAAAGCTTACCATTAAATGGAAGTATGCCTGCATATTTATATTTATTTGCTAAAACATTTATTGAAAATGGTGTTAAATATGGAATTGATTATGAGACAAGCAAAAAATTATGTTGTAATTCCATAATAGGTTCGTGTAAAATGATTTTAGAATCAAAGGACAATATTGATGTATTAATTGATAATGTATGTTCTAAAGGTGGTACTACAATTGCAGGTTTAAATGAGTTATATAAAAATAATTTTGTTCAGTCTTTAGACAAGTGCTATAGTGCTTGTGTAAATAGAGCTATTGAATTGAAAAAGGAATCATGATTAATTTAAATGCTTTAGCAACAAAAAATGTGGTTAATTATTAAAGTAAATTCCGCTGTGAAAGGTTGTAAGATTAAAAAAAAGG
>JBJEFS010000036.1:0-16293 GCA_051874325.1 Anaeroplasma sp. | reverse complement strand
AGTAGATATAAAACAGCGATGATTTTGAAAAAATATGATATGCTAGATGACAATGAAATTAATTCTTTGAAATATGATGCAAATTATAAAATAAGACAAAAATTTAAAAAGTTGTAAATTTATACTAATTAAATTTAACTAAATTGTAAACAGGATAAGACGTGCTTTACTCTGCATCACATAGTTTTGCACGCCTTATCTGTTTTAACTGGGATACCTAGCTTAAAATTGTGATGGTAAGGGGCGATGATATGATTCAATCAATTTTGTTTTGTACATGTGGTAAAAGAATGGCTATAGCTCATAAGGTTCGAAAAAATAAAATAGATACATTCTATAAATGTGCTAATCATGAGAAGAATCCTATAGAATGTCCTAATTCTAATTTTATTCAGTATAACTTTATTAAAGAAATAATTCATAAAGAAATTATGAAAATAATAGATAAGGTTAGACAAGATGATAGATCTAAATCTAATTCTTCTGAAATAAAGAGAACAGAAGCTAGATTAAATCAGCTAGTTAAAATAGCTTCCAAGCTATATGAAGATTATACAGCTGATTTAATTTAGCAGAAAATATATTCCAATATACAGCAATAGCTGGAAGTGCTATATGTGGAATTTATTGGGCAATTTATACAACATTTTCAGCGGCTAGAAGTACTCCTAGAATGGGTAATGCACATTCTGTTGTATATAATAAACCTTTTAACACATTAACTTATTATGGCAAGAATGGACAAATGAAATATTATAGTAATTCAGTATGCCAATGCACCCATTGATGTCCTCGGTTAAATAATACCAATTAATAATTTCTTGAGATTTGTTTGGGAAATGGCAAAGAAAGGATTCTAATATGAACTGGAATGAATTTATTGAAAGATATTTAAATAATTACGAAGAGTTTAGATTTAAATACAAAAATTATAGTTTCAAAGAAATTTGGAATGAATTAGAATGGAAATAATTAAATAACACAGACTTGCAGGGGTGTAGCTGTCTAGTAAGATGGTTACACTCTTTTTACGAATAATAAGAATAATGAGGTGCTAATAATGAAAATAAAAGATTTCTTTAAAGGGAAATTATCAGAAATATTAGGTAATTACGAAAGTGTAGAATTTAACTCCTACTTTTTTATGTAAGCTCGGTACTGCAGTTACAGCAAGATATAATATACTGTTTTGAAACCTTATCTTATTTACGATAATTAATATTATAATTTAATTATTAATGAGCCTTATAATAAAAAAAATAGAGATTTCTCTCTATTCATCTTCTTCTTCAGTATAAAGAGGGACAGCCTCTATTTCATCCTCTTTATACATTTTATCTGTATATAATATACCATCTAAATGGTCATATTCATGTTGAAAAACAATAGCTGGATAACCAAATAATGATAATGTAATATTTTTAATTTTTCCTGTGTTATAGTCGTAGATAGCACATTTAGCTTTAATGCTTAAATGCCTAGGTGTAACAAGATTATCGGTGCTCCTATCGACAGATAAACAGCCTTCGCCACCTGGTAAATATACCATTTCTTTACTTTTTGATGTAATTACTGGATTAATAATAGCATACATATACTTGGTATTTTTTTCATCAAGAAAATCCACACAATTTATTGCAAACATTCTTTTGTTTACTCCTACCTGAGGAGCTGCAATACCTACTCCTGGTCTGATTTGATATTTTTTAGTTAATTCATCAATTCCAGAAATAATCATATATTCATATAATCCTCTTATACAAGCTTCATCATCACTAGATAAAGGTAAGCTAACTTTTGTAGATACATTTTTTAATATTTGATTTCCTTCTTTTACAATATCCTTAGATAAATACATTTTAATCACCAAGGATATTATAGCATATTTTTTTTAAAATTACCATCTAGCAGCACCAATAATTACAAGAAGAATAAATAATACTAATATAAGTGCATATCCACTACCGCCTCTTCTAGAGTTACAGCATTGGTTATACATTGGCATACAACAACCATATGAACCATACCCTGGTGTTTGATAGAACATAGATATTTCACCTCCTACATTAATTTATGAAAGAGGTTAATTTTACGCTAATATTTTTGCCTATTCTTTTTTATCATCAATAGATAAACCTAGAAATCCTTCAACTCGATGTAATCGATTATTTAAGTTTTTTAATTTACGATTAATTTCTTCAAGCTCATAGTAAATCCTATTGAGTTGCATATTTTCATAATAATTATTATTATAATCATTATTATTTTGTTTATATCTATTAAACATAAAATCACCATTTAATAATATGTTTATTTTTGGTAAATTATGCTAATAATAGAAAATGGTGGTTATAATGAAAAATAAGCTTTTTATTCAAGGCTTGATTTTAGCTTCAGGTCAGATTTGTGGAAAAATTTTATCATTAATGTTTATTTTTCTTTTAGCTGAAAAAATAAAGCCTATCGGATTATATTTATACACCTATGCTTATATTCCTTTTTCTTTGTTTTTAGATTTATCAAGCTTTGGTATAATTCCTGGTGTAAGTAGAACAATAAGTAAACTGCTTGCAAAAGAAGAAGATAATAAAGTGACATATATTTTAAAAACAGGAACAATAATAAATATTATACTAGGAATAATTTTTTTCATTATTGTTAATTTTTTTTCTCAAAATATACTAAAAGCAACATTATATTCAGGATATACAAAAGAAGAATATGAATTAATTTTAAATAATTTAAAAACTGCTTCCCTTTCTCTATTAATTTTTCCATTATTATCCTTTTATAAAGGATTTCTTCAAGGACATTTAAGAATGCTACCATCATCTCTAGCAATTATTCTAGAAACCTTTACACGTACTTTTTTATTTATTCTTATTTCAAATAATATAGACTATTCTATATTTAGTTCTATTTTTATTCTTAATTTTTTATCATATTTATTGGCTTTATTTTTATTATTTTGCTTTATTTTTCCTTATTATTTTAAAAAAAGTTAAAAGTGTCGAACTATTTCTTTATTATACAAATCAATTATTCCATTCGGAACTGCAACTTTATTTTTCACTATTTATCAATTAATAGATTCTATTACTATGTCAAATATTGATCCTCATATATATACTTCATACATGTTTGAAGCAACTAGATTAATTTTTATTCCCATTGTAATATGTCAGTCTATTGCCGGTGTTATTACTCCCAAGATTAATTATTTATATTCAAATGGTAATATTAATCAGGCAAAGAAATTGGCTAAAAAAATAACCAATCTGGCAATAATTGCTTTAATTCCAATTATTTTTATATTTATGAACTATAGCCAAGAAATATATAAAATTTTTTATAAAGATGAAAATTATGAAATTTTAAAAAATACAGCAATATTAATTTTTTTTATTGGTTTTTATAAGATATTAATTGGACTTGCTCAAGGAATGCCAAAGTTTGAACTTATAATTACTTTTACAATATTTAGTAGTATTGCTAAACTAATACTAAACGTAATTTTGATTAAATCATATAATTACTATGGAGCTGTAATTTCAACAATAATAGCTATATTTATAACAATTATTTTTTCTTATATTGTATTATATAGAGGAAAAATCAATATTTTATTAGGTAATATTGTTAGTATCATAATGTCAGTACTATTCTTATATATATCAATATTTATAGCTTCAATTCTTAACACATTATATGCCAATTCCTTTTCTGATTATATATCTATAGTCATAAATATTGGCTTTATTATTTCATTTTATACTATATTTATTTTATTTATAAAAATATTATTATCTACAAAATCGACTAATTTGCATAAAATGAAGTAGAGGATGTATGATATATGAGTCAGAAATTAGACGAATTTAAAGATTTTGTGAAAAGACATCCGCTTATAAAGCAGGAGGTATATTCAAAAAGAAAAACTTGGCAACAATTATTTGAAGATTATACAATTTTGGGAGAGGAAGCATTTAGTGATTTAAAGGAAGAAAAAAAAGATAGTGAAATAAAGACAACAGAAGAAAAAAAGAGTTCTAATCAGACAGAGGATTTAATTAAATCAATTATCGGATATGTTAAGAAAATTGACCCTGATCAAGTCACAAAAACTGTAACAAGTATCCAAAAGGTATTAGAACTATTTGGCTCATTTGGAGCCGGAACTTCTGCAACAGCCTTAGCTAAAAAATCAACAGGTGACCCATTATTTGATAAAAGATTTGATGAGTGGTATTAATGGAATATATGAGCTATTTGTATGAAAATTTGGATTTGCTTATGTATTTAAGATATAATCCAAGGTGGTATAAAATATTATATTATGATCCATCAATGTTCAATGCTTTTATTAATGAGGCCAAAGAGAATTTAAAAATTAGAGGCATTGATAAGCTTGAGGTTTTCAAAAATAGAGTCAATTTAGCATATGGCTTAGCTTCATTATTTAAAAATAAATAATATATCTTGAAATATTGTTTATTTTTTTTTATAATTTTTTTTGGTGGTTTTATGGAAAATATTTTAGATGGTTATATAGATGATTTATCGCAAACAATTGAGTTTAAAAGGCTTATAGAATTAAAAAGTATTATAGATGAAAAATATAAGAATTTGATTATTAAATTTAAAACTAAGGAATCTTTATATTTAGATGCCAAAAAATATGGCGAATATTATCCTGAATTAAATTCTATTCAAAATGATTTTATGAAGGCTAAAAAGGATTTATATGAAAAGGAAGAAGTTAAGGAATACCTTAAATTAGAAAGAATAATTCAAGATAAACTAAATTCAGATATTAATTTAATCAAATCATCAGTATCAAATAAATTTAAATTAACAAAAAATATAATTTTTTAAGACTGTCAAGAAAAAATACTTGACAGTCTATTTTTATATGATATAATACAGTAGAATAAATTAGAAAAGGAGTGTATTATAATGGTTAAAATTAGATTACAAAGATTTGGTGCACATAAGGCTCCAAAATATCGTATTGTTGCTGCAGATTCAAGATCTCCACGTGATGGTAAATTTCTAGAGATTTTAGGTACATATAATCCATTAACTGATCCTGCTACTGTTACAGTTGATGCTGAAAAGGTTAAAGCTTGGATTTCTAAGGGTGCTCAACCAACTATTACTGTTAAAAACATTTTAGTTGCACATAATGTAATTACTAAGTAAGAGGTGCTACTATGATAAAGTTTGAAGAGTTAATCTCTAGTTTAATTCTTCCTTTAGTGGCTTACCCTCAGGATGTAGAAATAACCTGTGTTAATGAAACTGAGGAAAATCTTGAGTATCAAGTAAGGGTTAATCCTAATGACTTAGGCAGAGTAATTGGTAAGGGTGGTTCTATTGCTAAAGCTATTCGTACCGTATTATATGCTGGTGCTTCTAAAGAAGGAAAAAAGATACACCTAGATATCGATAGTAAGTAGAAAGTTAAAACTGCGTTAGCAGTTTTTTCTTTTTTTTAATGAATCTAATGACAAAATATGTTATTATATGTTTGTCTTTATTGGTGGTGATAGTGTGAATCCTAAAGAAGGAATAATAGTTTGTAGCAATAAAACAAAAGAAAGAATTTTAAGAGGTCTTAAGGACTTTAAAAAATATACATTTTTTACAATAGATCAAATAATTAATAAAATATATGGTGAAATAAAGAAGGAAGCATATTACGCTTTAATACATAAATATGATTTTTCATATGATATTGCTTGTGAATATATAAAATATATGCCATATATATGTGATAAGTATTATAGCAATGAAAAATTAGATAGTATTCTTTCAGTAAAAAAATATTTGATAAAAGAAGGCTTATACATTTATGATGATTTATTTAGATTATTAGTAAAGAATAAGGAGATATCTATTTATAATTTAAAAGATAAAAAGCTGATAAAAAAAATAAATAATTTTTTTAATGATTCAAATTTAAATTTTATCGATACAAATAATAAATATTCTCCTATAGTATATGAGTTTGAAGATATTTATTTAGAAGCTTTAAATGTAATGAATTCTATTTATGAATTAAAAAAGAAAGGGATTAGCTTAAATAAAATTCATATTTTAAATATGGATGATGAGTATAAATTCATTTTTAAAAGATTAACTAAAAGCTATCAAATTCCAATTGATTTTATTGCTGATGAAGGTATTTTATCATTTGATATTACAAAACAGTTTTTATATCAATGTCATATTTGTGATACATTTAATGAGGTGCTTTCTAATCTTAGTAGTAAATCTAATATTATTGATTTAATTGTTGATTGTATAATTTCATATGATTTAATTGATAAAAAACCAATTGATTGTATTGAAATCTTCAATAGTTTATTTAAAAGAATAAAACTAGAAAAAGAGACTTATGATGAAATGGTTTCAACAGAATTTGATTTAAATTTTAGCGATGATGAATATGTTTTCTTTGTAGGCTGTAATTTGGGAAATTGCCCTAAAATATATAGGGATGAAGCTTTTTTAAATGATAGTGAGTTAGAATTAATAGGTATAGCTACCTCATATGATAGAAATAGAATTGAATGTGAAAATATTAAAGATTTATTTTTAAGTACTAAAAATATAATAATTTCTTATAAATTAAAGAGTGGAGCAAATACATTTTATCCATCTAATATAATAAAGGATTTAAATCTAAAAGTAGTAAAAAAAGATACTATTTATGGAATTTCTAAGCAAGAAGATAATATTAGATTTGGTTTAGCTTATACTAATTATTTAAAATATAATATTACTAGTAATGCATTAGAATATAATATTAATGAATTAAAGTTTAATAAATATAATAATGAATATAAAGGAATTTCATTGGACTTATTAAATAAATACTTTGATAATAATCCATTGAAATTATCATATTCGAGTATAAAAATATTTTATTTATGTCCATTTTACTATTATTTAGACAAGATTATGGGGTTAAACGAATTTAAATCATCACTTTCGATAAGAATAGGAAAATTATCTCATCATGTGTTAGAAAATTCTTATATACAAGATTTTAATTTTAACAAAGTTTTTTTTGAGGCAATGAATAAATATAGTAGTGATGAAGAAAAAGAACGAGATATATTTTTCTTTTTGCAAATGAAAAGAGTATTATCATCATTGATAGAGTACAATAAAAATCATGAAAATATATCACAATTAAATAATATAGAAAGAGAATTATATATTGAATCTGATTTTGATGAGTGTTCATTTATTGGATTTATTGATAAGTTAATGTATGCTGAAATAAATGGTGAAATTTATGCAGCAATAATTGATTATAAAACTGGTCAGGATATTATTTCCTTGGATAATGTATATGATGGCTTTAATTTACAATTACCATCCTATATGTTTTTATTATCTAAGTATCCTAAATTTACTGGTAAGAAAATTCATATAGTTGGTATTTATCTTCAAAAAATAAATCTTATAGCTATTGATAATACATTAGATTTAACAGAGCAACTTGAAAAGAGCTTTAGACTAAGAGGATATTCTGTAAAGGATGGATCTATATTAGCACTTTTAGATCCTAATTATTCAGCAAGTGATTATATTCAATCAATGATGATAAAAAAGGATGGAAACTTTGGAGCCTATGCTAAGGTGATTACCGAAAAGGATTGTAATAGGTTAATAGATATTGTTAATGACTTAATTATTAAAGCCGCAGGTGATATTAAAAAAGGAAATTTTAGAATTTCTCCAAAAAGAATAGCTGACAAAAATGTATCATGTGTCTTTTGTAATTATAAGGATATATGCTTTAAGAAGTATACTGATGAGGTAGAACTAATTAAAAAGGATTTTTTTGAAGCTGAGGTGAAGAAAATTGTGGACTAAGGAACAAGAAGCAGCAATTGTAAAAACTGGTTGTAATATTATTGTTTCTGCAGGTGCAGGAAGCGGTAAAACAGCAGTATTATCGGAAAGAATCCTTGAAAAATGTAAAAAAGGTACTGATATAAGAAGAGTATTAGTTTTAACATTTACAAAGGCAGCAGCTGAAGAGATGAAGGAAAGAATCCGAAAAAAATTAATCGATAATGATTTAATCGAGCAATCAAATTACATTGATTCTGCTTATATAACAACTTTTGATTCATATTCATTGTCTTTGGTTAAAAAGTATTATTATCGCTTAGGAATAAAAAAAGATGTTTCGATAATGGATAATGCCATGGTTGAAATGAAAAAAAATGAAATAATAGATGATTTATTTAAAAGGTATTATACTATTAAAGAACCAAAGTTTTATTCATTTTTGGAAAGATTATGTAAACAAGATGATAAAGAACTTAAAACAATAATTAAAGGCTTTTGTTCGAAATTAGAATTATTAATTGATTATAATAAATTTGTTGATGAATATGAAAAGAATTATTTATCAAATGAAAAAATATATTCTTTAGCAGATGAATATGAAAAAATAATTGGTGAAGAGGTTAGTAGGCTAAAAGAGCTATTAGACCGCTTATTAGTTGCCATAAGTAACGACACTGAAGGTACAAAGCTATATGATTCAATAGATGATTTTTTTAATAAATTAAATTCTTCTTCAACCTATGAAGAGTACTATCAATTAATTAATAATTATACTTTTCCTAGATTAAATTCTAAAGCAAGTGATTCAGTTAAAGAACTAAAAACTGAAGCATCAAATATGGTTAAAGGCTTAATTTCTAATTATTTATCGAAGTATTCTTCTAAAGAAGAAATGATTAATGAATTATATAAATTTAGTGATGATGTGTTACTGATACTAAATATAGCTAAAGAGGCTAATAATTTATTATTTGATTATAAAAAAGAAGTAGGAATGTTTGACTATAGCGATATTGCAAGACTTGCAATAAAACTAGTTACAGATTTTGATGATATAAGAAATGAATTAGTCGCTTCCTATGATGAGATATTAGTTGATGAATATCAAGATACATCTGATATTCAAGAGTTTTTCTTAAGCAGAATTGAGAATAATAATCGTTATATGGTTGGAGATATCAAGCAAAGTATATATCGATTCAGAAACGCAAATCCTTATATTTTTAAAGAAAAATATGAAAACTATTCTAGGAATATAGGTGGATATAAAATAGATTTATCATACAATTTTAGATCAAGAAAAGAAGTACTGGATAATATTAATTCTCTTTTCAATATTTTGATGACTAATGAATGTGGTGATGCTGATTATATAAATTCTCATCAGATGATTTATGGACAAAAAATGTATGATAATGGTAATTATTTAGATTATAAAATGGATGTTTTAACTTATGATGAAACTGAGTATTATAATAATGAAGAGGTTGAGGCTTTCATTATAGCAAATAGTATTAAGCAAATAATTGAATCTAAAACATTAGTTTTAAAGGGAAAAGAATATATACCAGTTAAATATAGTGATTTTGCAATACTAATTGATAAAGCAAAGCATTTCACTACCTTTAAGCGTATATTAGAATACTTGCATATTCCAGCTTCTATTGAGGCTAGCTTAGATATGAAGGATTCCATTATACCAAAACTATTTTCAAATATTATTGTTTTAATTAATGGCTATAAAAATAATAATTTTAATGTTAAATTTAATCATGCAAGGGCATCGCTTGCTAGAAGCTTTATATATGAATATGATGATGATACAATCTATAGAATGATTAATTTTAAATTTGAAAATAAGCTAGATGATGATATAAAATATTTGGCTTCATTAGAAGTTTGCTATAGTCAACTATTTTATGAAATATGTAATAGATTAGATATTTATAATAAATTATCGTTAATAGGAAATGTTGATGAATCGATAGTTATTTTAGAAGCTGTTCATAATTTTATGAAGGGTTTTACTAATCTAATGGATTTTAATGAGGTCGAAAAATATTTAAATTCTTTATTTGATAGTGATATTTCATTACCTTATACTTTAGTTAGTAGTTCAAGTGATAGTGTTAGAATAATGACAATACATAAATCTAAAGGATTAGAATTTGCTTTTTGTTATTTTCCAATGCTATTTTCATCGTTTAATAGGGCTGATGAAAAAGCTGCATTTGGTTTAGATTTGCAATATGGAGCATATATACCATATGTTGAGGATGGTAAATCCAATACAATTTTAAAAACATTGTGTGCAGAAAAAATTAATAAAGCAGATATATCAGAAAAAGTAAGATTATTTTATGTTGCTTTAACTAGAGCTAGAGAAAAAATATTTTTAGTTTTACCTGATAAGGAAAAGAAAAATAGTATTACTAGCTTTTTAGATATGCTAAATCAATGTAATTTAGAAGATTATAAAAAGAAAATAAATCTTGATGAGCTTAATATTAGTAGGGACTATAAAAAAATTTTTAATAAAGAAGCAAAATCAAATGGTAAAAATATTATTTATCCAGAATTGGGTAATATAAAAATTAAGGATAGTACTAGAATATCAAAGGTGCTTAAGGGATTGCCAGATTTAAAGACAAAGCAAAGTATAGACTTAGGCTTGAAATTTCATGAAATACTTCAGATTATTGATTTAAAAAATCCTAATTTAGAAGAGGTCAATATTGATAATAATATGAAGAGAATACTTAAAGATATTTTAGGGCTTGAAATATTTAAAAATATAAGCTTTGCTGATATATATCATGAGCACGAGTTCATCTGTATATTAGATAATAATGAGTATCATGGAATTATTGATTTATTTTTAGAATACGATGATCATATTGATTTGATTGATTATAAGCTTTTTGATGTCTCAAAGGCAGAATATATCAAGCAACTATCTATATATAAGAGATATTTAGAGAGCGTTTCATCAAAAAAGGTAGATGCTTATTTATTGTCAATACTATCGGCAAAAATAAAAAAAGTTGAACTTTAAGTTGTATTTATATTATAATATTAAGTGTTTTGGAGGCTTATATGGAATATTTTAAATGTGGTCATATTATGACAACTCATGGGTTAAAGGGTGATTTAAAAATTAAACCATTAACTGATTTTGATAGGTTTTATACAGGAAGCAGACTATTTATTTTACACAAAAATCAATATGTAGAGGTAAAGGTAAAAAAATCAGTTATTTATGGAAATTATTATTTAGTATGCTTTGAAGAGCTTGAGGATATAAACTTAGTTGAAAAATTTCATAG
Organism: Anaeroplasma sp.; assembly: GCA_051874325.1. Taxonomy (GTDB): domain Bacteria; phylum Bacillota_I; class Bacilli_A; order Acholeplasmatales; family Anaeroplasmataceae; genus Anaeroplasma. Next base: position 5,095 of record JBJEFS010000036.1, on the reverse strand, counting down.
TGATGATATTTATGTGAGTGAGCTTGATAGAAGAAATGAACTCGAAGACAATGAATATTATTATAGTGATTTAATAGGCTTAGAGGTAGTGAATCAAAATGATGAATCAAGAGGAAAAGTTGTTGAGATTAGAGAAATGCCTCAGTCTGAATATTTAGTTGTTGAATATAATGATAAAAAAGTATTAATTCCATTTATTGATAAATTCATTATTGATGTTAAGGATAAAATAAAGATTAATGAAATTGAGGGATTGTTTTGAAGATAAAGATATTGACGTTATTTCCTAGTATGATAGAGGCCTTTAAGCAGGAATCAATTATTAAAAGAGCAGTTTTAAAAGGAGTATGTTCAATTGAGGTTATTGATATTAGAGATTATTCATTAGACAAGCATCATCATGTAGATGATACTCCTTGCGGTGGTGGACAAGGAATGGTTCTTGCTGTTGATGTTGTTCATAGAGCAATAATGGCTAATAAGGGTGACAATACACATATTTTACTTATGACGCCTCAAGGACAAAGGTATCAACAATCAACTGCTAAAAGATTATCTAAATATGAAGAGATAATGATTATTTGTGGGCATTATGAGGGCTTTGATGAAAGAATTCGAAGCTATGTTGATGAAGAATTATCAATTGGGGATTTTGTGTTAACAGGTGGTGAAATTCCTGCTATGGCAATCGCTGATAGTATTATAAGATTACTAGATAATGCGATTAAAAGTGAATCACATGAGGATGATTCATTTTCTACTGGTTTGTTAGAGTATCCACAGTATACTAGACCTATTGAATATGATAATATGGTTGTTCCTGAGGTTTTGTTAAGTGGTAATCATAATAAGATTAGGATATATCGTAAAAAAGAGAGTTTGAGAAGAACCTTATTAAGAAGGCCGGATCTATTTAATGATTATGAAATGAATGAAGAAGAAAAAGAATTATTAGCAGAAGTTAAAAAGGAAGAAAGTAATAAATAAAATAGATATTAAGCATAATAATACTGGTGATTATTATTATAAATTATATTTTTAGATTTATTAGGGAATCTAGAATTACAACAATCGCTGGAGCATTATGCTTTTTTATTATTTTAAATGGCGGATCATATATATTTTTATTTGTTAGTCTTGGTAGTCTTATCATTGATCCAGCTATATTAATAAATTCATTACTAAATGAGGGTATACTAAAGGATATTTTACTTTATTTATTTAACTATAATTCTAGTATTCCATTTAATATTTTTCTATTTGCTTCGAGTGTGTATTCCTCATCTAGTTTATATTATCATTTTATTCAGGCAGGTGAAATAATAACAGATGGTAAAATTGATTATAAATACAATAAAAGAATAACATCAGTTCTTTTGTCGTTATTGATCATTTTTATTTTTTTAGTTTTGTCGATAGTTATTACAATTTTACCATTATTTAAGGTTTCTGAGTATATTTCATATTTATTTGGTTTAATTATTTTAATATTATTTGTCTATATTTTGAATAAAATAATTCTTAAGGGTCATTCGATGCTTAAATTAAAATATGGCTTAATATTTAGTGTATTATATGTTATATTATTTAGCTTAGGTTATTTCATTTATTTGTCAATATTTAAAAATTTTAAGATTGTATATGGGTATTTTTCTATTATTATTGTGACATTATTTTATTTATATTCGATATTAATAGGTGTTCTTATTGGTATAAGAATTAATTGGAAAATACTTGAAGCATAAAAAGATTATTTATCTTCATAATAAATAGTGGAGGTAAAGTATGAAAAAAATAGTTTTTTTAATTTTATTATCGATATTATCTTTTTTTTCGATAAATGTTTTTTCTAAAGGCTTTGGTGTAGGTCATAATAAAACTGGGGAAAGACCAAATGTAAACGATGAAATAATCACAAATAATAATGGATTTGCGATTGGTCCTGATGAGAAAAGTGTTTATCTTACATTTGATTGTGGATATGAAAATGGATATACAGAAATGATTTTAGATACTTTGAAAATGACTGATATTAAAGCAACATTTTTTATTACTGGTCATTATTTAAAGACAAGTAAAGATATTGTTCAAAGAATGATTAATGAAGGACATCTAGTAGCTAACCATACATATTCACACAAGGATTTTACACAATCAACAAATGAGGAAATAATTAATGATTTGAAAAAAATAGAGGATTTGTATTTTCAAGAATTTAATCAAGAACTTGCCAAAATAGTTAGACCACCTAGAGGTGAATATAGTGAGGAAAGTCAAAAAACATTAGCCTCAAATGGCTATAAATCAATATTTTGGTCTTTAGCTTATGTAGATTGGTATAAAGATAAATATTATGGTAATGACTATAGTTATAATAAGGTAATGTCACGGATTCACAATGGTGCAATTATCCTTATGCACACTGTTTCAAAGGATAATACCTATGATTTAGAGAAAATAGTCAATAAAATAAAAGAAGAAGGATATGAATTTAAATTAGTAGATACATTATAAAATCTATGTTATAATAAATTGAGGTGTGATTTATGCATAGCTATATTGTAACTACAGATGATTATCAGGCTGGAGAAAATAAAATAGAAGAGATAAGAAATAGTCTTCTAGGTGAATTTGATCTTTCTCAATATGATTTAGAGGATGATGGATTTTATTCCATTATTGATGAATTATCTACAATATCATTATTTGATAGTCCTAAGTTTGTTGTTGTAAGATCTGGAGAATTAATATGTGATTTGTCAGATAAGGCAATAAATGAATTATGTACTATAATGAATGATATCACATCGGAAAATGTTTTAGTAATTTTTTCTACTAAGATAGTTGATTATAAAAATGAAAAATTTCAAAAGATTAAAAAGTATTCTTCTCATATAGATATTAGGATAAAAAATATTCCATTGGATCAATATGCTCAAAAGACATTAGAAAATGATGGATATGAAATAACTCCACAAGCTTTAGCACTTCTAGTAAGTTATTCTATGAATATGTCGTCTTTAAGAAATAATATTGAAATTTTAGAATGTTACAAGTTGGATACAAAAAAAATATTAGATAAGGATATACTATTGTTAATTCAAAAGCCACTTGATGATAATATATATCAATTAATTGAAGCAGTTTTGAATAATGACAAAAAACAAATCTTTATCTTTTATAATGATTTGAAGATTTTGAATATTCAACCATCTTATTTAATATCTTTGTTAATAAATAAATTTCAAGAATTATATAATGTTAAGATATTAATTAAATCTAATTTAGGTCAAGCAGATATTTCGGATTTATTTAATGTGTCATCTGGGCGAGCCTACTACATGATTAAAAATGCTAAAAAGGCTAGTTTAGATGAAATTAAGAGCAATTTAAAGTATTTAAATGATTTAGAAATAAAAATTAAAAGTGGATTATGTGACCAAGCCTTGGGTTTAGAATTATATTTTTTAAAATGAAAACAAAAAAAGCACAGTTTTGTGCTTTTTTGTTTAAAATAAACTATATTATTTTAATGTATTAACTGCAGTAGCTAATTCAGACTTATGTCTAGCAACATAGTTCTTATGTACAATACCCTTTGACTGTGCCTTATCAAGCTTCTTATATGCTAAACTTAATGCTTCTTGAGCTTTCTCAATTTCCTTAGCTTCAACAGCAGCAAATACAGCTTTCATTGCAGTCTTAAGTGATGATTTAAATGCTACGTTTGCTTTTCTAGCTTTTTCATTAGTTTTGATACGCTTAATTTGTTGTTTAATGTTTGCCACAATTTCACCTCCGCTATCACATGCAATCATAATTATAACAAATAAAAAATAGCAAATCAAGAAAAAAATTAAAAAGTTGATATAAAGAGTTATTTTAAGTATTATTTTGAGGTAGTTTGAGATAATAATATTGGTGAATATAATGAAAAATGGGCGTACTGATTTAGCAGTAGAGGTTATGGAAAAAAATTATAAATATGAAATTGATAAAATAATATCGGGTATGAATTTAAAAAAATGCTTAATTGATAAGGAAATGTCCAAAAAAATTGGTAAAAAAGAAGGAATATATTATAATTTAGACAAAATAGATTATTATATGAAGTCTAAAGAAATAATAAAGATTATTTCTGGAATAGTAAAAGAGATTGTATTAGAAATAAAAAGCTGTAAAAATATCTTAATTGTTGGACTAGGTAATCCATCAATTACTCCAGATTCTTTAGGACCATTATGTATTAATAAAGTGGAAGTTAATAGACATTTAGAGGTAGAAGCAAAATATGAGGTATCGGCTATAACTCCTGGTGTAATGGGACAAACTGGTATGGAATCTAGTGATATCATTAAAGCTATTGCTGATAAATTCAAACCAGATTTAATAATTGTTATTGATGCTTTAGCATGCAACAATATTGATAGAATGTGCAAATCAATTCAAATTTCAACTGCTGGAATAAATCCAGGTAGTGGTGTTGGAAATCATCGTAAGGAGCTAAGCAAGGAAACTTTACATACAAATGTATTGGCGATAGGTGTACCAACAGTATGTGATTTATCAAGTATAATTGATTGTAAAGAAAATTATTTTATTACTCCAAATGACATAGATCAAGCAATGGATATCTTATCATTATTAATTTCAGAAGGAATTAATAAAGCTTTAATATAGTTTACATAATATTACGTTTTTCTCTATTTTTATAAAGTATTATATTGATGGTGATTGGATTGAATAAAAAAATTATTTACTTAGTTGTAGCTATTTTAATTTTTATTTCTATAATGTTTATTTTTAATGGTAAAAATACTGATGTCGCTGTAGATGATGATACAAATGATACTTCATATTATGTTGAGGCAGATAATAACATATTTGTACGAGTTGCCAAATTATTTGATGAAATTTGTAGTTATATTATTAATTTGGTTTTAAATGGTATTGAATCAATTTTTTCGGTTATACTTGGTAATTAGCTTAATGATATTAAACAAACAAGGAGGAAATTTCCTCCTTGTTTGTTTTAATTAACAAAATAATCTTTAATATATTAAAGTATATATATGAATCTTTTTTTGTGATATAA
>JBJEFS010000035.1:0-3627 GCA_051874325.1 Anaeroplasma sp. | reverse complement strand
CTGTTTGGTAATATAAGAAATCAGATTGAGTATAACAATTCCTGGGAAGTTAGCATAAAAGCCCTCAGAAAGTCATTTACTCCTGATTTACTGCAGCCAAGTAATTTGGCGATCGCACTGCCGGACATCTTCAGTGCATAGTGTTTGATAATGATATCTTTGTAATCAAGCATACATCATCCTCCTAAAAATATACTCACTATCGAATGATAGCTGTATATCATTATCCGGAAGATTTATTGTATGTTCAAGAATTGACCTTATTTAATCTGAATGAGCGACCGCTCGCTCCGCATCGCGACCGTTTTGCTCCGCAAAACTGGCCGTTGAGCTTCGCCGTATGCACTGACGTATGTATATTAATATTCTTCTCCATTTGTTTCTATGACATGTCGATACCAATAAAACGAATCTTTTTTTCTTCTAGAAAAATCTCCTGTTCCATCATCATGTCTATCAACGTATATATAACCATACCTTTTTGCATATTGTCCTGTACCTGCTGATACCAAATCTATTGGTCCCCATGATGTATAACCAATTAAAGGGATTCCTGTATCAAGTGCATCATTCATTGCTTTAATGTGTTTTCTTAGGTAATCAATACGATAATCGTCATGGATACTTCCATCGTTTTCTACTTTGTCAAATGCTCCAAGTCCGTTTTCAACAACCATAAATTTCATATTTGGATAACGATCTCTTAATACATTTAATGCATAGAATAGTCCATCTGGATCAGTTTGCCATCCCCATTCTGAAGCTTCTAAATATGGATTTTTGGCACTCATTGACATATTTCCAGGCACAAGTTTAATGTGTTTATCAGTTGTTACACAGCCTGATTGATAATATGAAAATGTATAGAAATCTACTGTTCCTTGTTTTAATATTTCTTTATCCTCTTTTGTAATATAAGATGTGTCAACATTAATAGATTTTAAATATTCATAAGCATAGGCTGGATATTCACCATTGACTTGTATATCTCCACAGAAATAGTTTTGAATATTTTCTAACTTATACCACTCTATCATATCTTTTGGATTAGGTGTCAATGGATAAGTTGTTGTATTAGCAATCATACATCCAATCATAAAATTATTATCTATTTCATGTCCTGCTTTAACTGCTAATGAACTTGCTAAAAATTCATGATGTAAGGCTTCATATGTTGTTTGAAGATTTGACTTTAATTCACTTATAGGAATTCTTTTTTTTGAATTAATATCATCACGATCCATAATGCCTAGACCATATAAATCACCTATCCCATTATCTCTTTTACATGCAACATTAATTTCGTTAAAAGTTAACCAATATTTCACTTTACCTTTATATCTTTTAAAACATGTTGTTGCATACTTAACAAACATATCAATAACCCTTCTATCACTGAAGCCATTATACTTAACAGTTAAATTCCAAGGTATTTCAAAATGACATAATGTAATCAATGGTTCTATGTTATATTTCAAACATTCATTAATAACATTATCATAAAAAAGCAAACCTAGTTCATTTGGTTTTTCATCATCGCCATTAGGAAAAATACGACTCCAATTAATAGAAAAACGAAAAACTTTAAATCCCATTTGAGCAAACAATGCTATATCCTCTTTGTAATGATGATAGAAATCAACAGCTTCATGGCTCGGATAAAATGCTGTTGAATCTATCTTAGGCAAAAATGTTCTTGGTGTATTGACATCTCCACCTAATAACATATCTTGTACAGATAGCCCTTTACCATCTTCTAAATAAGCACCTTCACATTGATTGGCGGCAACAGCTCCACCCCATAAAAAATCTTTTGGAAAACTCATGTTTATCCCTCCTTGTTCGTTGTAAATATAATATGTTTCGTTTATATTTACAAGACCTCTATATTATTCAGATACATTGTTACATATTTTTTTTTTTAACAAAAAACAAGTCATAACATTGTTACAACTTGTTTAAAAAAACACGATTATAAAGTTCTTCTTTCTTCAATGACTGCTCATAATCAAGAGAAAATAAAACACCATAAATCAAGTCAAAAATGTATTTACAAGAAGTATAATAAATAAGCTGGCTAATTTTACTTGAAGATTCATCATAAGGTGTATGTAATGTATACGTTGAAAGTTTGCTTAAAGCATTATCATTACTTGAAGTCATAACAATAATTTGACGGTGTTTATTTTTTAAAATTTTAGCAATATTAATTAAATGATTATTTTTTGAAAAACGGCTCATGATAATGATCAAATGCTGATCATCAACATTCAATGCCAAATTTAGCTGTTTATCCATATTATCATAAACCGTGACAATCTTTCCCAATAATGAAAATAAATGACTGGCATACTCTCCAAGTGTTGCATTTGTATCATTGGCAATAACATCAATATATTGATATTTAGAAAATAATTTTACTATATTATTCATATCACTTATATTCAATGTTTCTTTTGTATTATTGATTGAATCAATTTCTTGTTTTGCCATTTGGGAAATAGATGATAATAAATTTTCTGTAGATAAGCAATCATAATCTTCTACAACTGTTTTCTTTAAAGAAAGAACAATACTATATTTAAAATCATTATAATTCTTATATCCAAGTTTCTTGACAAATCTTAAAATTGAAGGGGCACTCGTATAAGTTCTTTTTGCAAATTCTCTGCTTGATAATTGAGGTATTTCATCAAGATGATTCAACATATACTCCGCAATAACTACTTCATTATCATTTAAATTCGCTTTATCAATAATTTGTTTGATAATACTATTCATATATTTTCCTTTCATTCTTTACACTTAAACTAAAATTTCTTAAAATTCTTTATCATAGTATATTCCCTATACCCTTTTATGATGCTTTGCTAATTTATTAATTATTATATATACTTTTCATCTTTCAATTATCAATCATACATAAAACATCCTATAAAAAATTGTTACTATTCTCAGCTGCTAGGGAAAAAAGTTATCCACAAATTTTTAAATTATTTGTTAATTTTATTATGAAAATGCATATAATAAAAGTGACGGAGGAAGACTTGGTCTTCAAACTAGCGAATCGAAAGGTTCACTTTTTATTTTTAGTTTCTAAATATTTAATTTGTTCATAAATACTTTTATAACATTTATTCATCTTGTTTCTCCTCTTTTTCAACAAATTATAACACATTTAGAGTTATGTATAAATAAATTTCATTTTATATTTTATACTTTTAAAATAATAATTTACTCTTTTATAGTATCACTTAGTTTCACCGTAAATTTAGACAAAATAAGAGGAATCTTTAACAAATCCCTCTATTAAACCTTTTTTAATATCAAATAAGTTAAATTTATCATAAGATATTTGGACTACACATAAATAATCTGATAATTGATTACTTCTTCGACACAATTTTGAATATTATTCATTTCCTGAACCCACCTCATTTGATCTTTTTCTTTAAGTTCTTCAGTAATATTTCTTTTAATCTTATACTGTTCAATTAGTCTGTCATATAACGCATTTGGATTTCAGTGCCGATGATGTGCCTGGATATTTGGATCTTTCCGCACTATTTCAGCTGTTTTTATCCATTTTCAGTTTGCTTTACTGCGACATCCTCGTTTATAACATCC
>JBJEFS010000034.1:0-16595 GCA_051874325.1 Anaeroplasma sp. | reverse complement strand
CCTATTTGACCCATTGAGACACCAACATTTGCTAACGCTAAAACAGGTGCATCATTTATTCCATCTCCAACAAATAAAACCTTATTTGTACTATTTGAATTAATTATTTCCTCTGCTTTCATAACCTTATCTTGAGGTAATAACCCATAATAATACTCATTGATACCTAGTTTATTACATATTACTTCAACTGATGATTTTGTATCACCTGATAAAACAATAATTCTTTTTCCCATTTTTCTCAATAAGGCTATACTTTCATAGGCCTCATCCTTTACTATGTCTTGTAAAATAATAGCTCCTATACATTTTGAATTTTTAGCTATATACAAAACACTTCCTGCTTCTTCTATTTCAATTGCTTCAATATTCATTCTATTTAATAATTTTTTGCTACCACATACATATTCATCATTATTTAGCTTGCCAATAATTCCATATCCAGGAGCTTCGCTTATTTCAAAATCATAATAATCACAATCTATTTTCTTTATTGCCATTGCTAGTGGATGAGTCGAATTAATTTCAAGTCCCTTTGCGATTTTCAAAATTTCATCATCACCAATTACATTTGTTATCTCAAAAGACGCCTTTGTAAGTGTTCCAGTTTTATCCAATATGATTGTATCTGTTAAAGCTAAATCCTCTAAATAGCTTCCACCTTTAATAATTATCTTTCTTTTAGCGTTTGCTCCTATACCAGCAAAATATGTTAATGGCACTGATACTACCAATGCACATGGACAAGATACAACTAAACATGTTAAAGCAGCATATACAAAATTCTTGTAAAGTTCAAATGAAAAACCATTTATTAATCCCATAATTGTAGGAGGAACGACAGCCAAAACCAATGCCAATATAACTACAATAGGAGTATACACATGAGCAAACTTACTTATAAATTTCTCACTTTTTGCTTTTTTCATAGTTGCATTTTCGACCATATCTAGTATTTTGTTAGCAGTAGAATCTGAAAATTCCTTTGTAACTTTAATAATAAGAGGCGTTGTTGTATTAATACTTCCTGAAAGAACAACATCACCAATTGATATATCTGAATCAAGTGGTTCTCCAGTTAATGATGCAGTATTAACACTACCACATGAAGTTGCAATACCATCAAGTGGAACCATTTCACCTGGTTTGACTAAGATTTCTTCACCAATTTTTACTTTTTCAGGTTCAACAGCTTCACCATTGCTATACATACATTTTGTAGCTTTTAATTGCATGGTATTCATAATAGCATTTCTGCTTTTTTCAACTGCAATTCCTTGAAATACTTCACCAATTTGGAAAAAAATCATTACTGCAACTGCTTCAAGATATTCTGCATCACCTAAAAATCTCATTGCAAAAGCACCAATAGATGCAATAGACATTAAAAAGAATTCATCTAATAGATTTCCATTTAATATATTTCTAATTGCACCTATCAAAATATCATATCCAGCTATAATATATGCAATTACATATAATAAAGCATAAATAATCTCTAAATTAGTATCTAATATATTTTCTAAAACTATTGCTATAGCCCAAATTATGATACTGATTATTAATCTACCAATTAATATTTTATTTTTTTTTGTCATAAAAATATCTCCATATCAGGATACTCTTTTTTACATAATAAAATTGCCTCTTCAAAAACATCCTCATTAGAGTATTCAAAAAGTATCTTACCAGCAACAAAACTCATCATAGCTTTTAATCCCTTAATCTTGTTTAACTTTTTTTCCAATTTTGCTGCACAATTTGCGCAACATAATCCTTTAAATTTAATTATCTTTTCCATAAAGTACCTCCTTATGATTAAACATTTGTTTAATCGTTTAATTATATTATAAATATTTTTTTTAATATGTCAATAACCTATGAGTACTTTTTTACAAAATATAAATCATAATATTGAGAACTATTATAATGCAAATATAATAATCTTTTTGCTTCCATAGAACCAAGAGAATAGCTAATTTTTAAATATTTAATAAGCTTTTTAATATCATTATCAGGTAGTAATCTATAAAGTCCACATTTATACAAGAATATACCAGATTCAGGATTAAAATTTAAAGTTAAAAAGCATAGATATATTTTTCTTTTTATCTCATCATTATCAATAATTACTTTAGATAGATATTTTTTTATTTTAAAATAAAATATACCTGTATACAAATAATCTTTATATTGGCTATATTCACAATATTCTATATTAGTTCTAATCTTTTTATATATATCCTCTTTTTTACTGTAATTTAATTTTTCATTCATTGATTCATATACTTTAAAACTATCAATATAATAGTATTCAATATATTCCTTTGGAATATGCACAATAGGTCGTTTAAAGTATTTGAGAAATTCCATATAGGAATTAGATAAAACATATTCAAATCTATAAAATTTAGATGTAACTGAAGATAAAACAGAAACATAATCTTTTTTCTTAGTTTTATCGCGATAATGAATTTCATAAACTATTTCATAATAATATTCTTTAAGCAACTTATCAAAGTTCTCAATAGGAGCAATATCGATATGTATACTTCTTGATGGTGTTATGTGATGTCTATCACAAATATCAAACTTTAGCTTTTCTGTTGTTTTATTAATAAAAATATCAAAGCTCTCTTTTAGCTCCCTTTCATTTTCTACCTTTTGAGGTAATTGTTCCACGCTTAATACATTAAAACTTTTTTTTAAATTATGCAAAATAAATGGACCTGAAGAATGACTAATATATAAATCAATTTTTCCATCTATAGAAGATTCTTCATCCATTTTTTTTATAAAATATGCCTGATTATGTAAAAATCCATCATAAAATGCATAGCCATAACATTTTTCTTCAATAGAAATTAGCTTTTCATCAATATCATTTTTAAATCTATGATCATCTTTAATACTACTTATATATAATGTTAACGCCTCATCTAATGATAATTTTTTTTCAAATAAATACATACAATCACCAATAAATTATATGCCATTTATTATAAGTATTAACTTAAATTAATCTATTATACTATAGGAATTAATAACAAATGCCAATTCATCTCTATTATCTTTTTTTAATGAACCACATAATAAATACAATTTGTTCTTATATATGTTTTCACGATATGAAGATGGGAAAATAGTAAACTTGATTTGGTTAAAGTTTTCATCAGATATTAATCCCATAATCATTTTTTGATCTTTCTTTGTAGTTATTTCCTTGAAATATACAACTTCAGCAAGCACAAATGATGTAATATTTTCCCTTAAATTTGAAATAAAAGTTAAAGGCTTATTAATAGACTGTCTGTTAATATTAGAAAAAATATTATATTCTAAATTTAAACCGAGATATTTAAACTCTTGCTCCTTCAAATACTCAAAATCATATTCATCTTCTATATTAATAGTATCATCCAAAAATTTAAGAAATACAGAATCATCCTTGGACGAATTGTTAGTCATTGATTTTTTTGTTTGACCAAATATATCGCATGCTCCAGAATAAATTAAAGCCAAAATGACAGATGAAGATAAAAAATTACATCTTTCCTTAAAATTTTGATAATTAACAAATAACCCATGTCTATTTCTTTCTTCTATTATTTGTTTAGCAACAGAATCTCCTATTGAATAAATTGCATTTAAAGGAATAAATAGTCTATTTTTTTGATAAATGAACTTTGTACTTGAAATATTTATATTTGGTTTTAATGTCACTAAACCATGTCCAGTAGCATATTTAATATAATTAGACATCTGTTGACTATCATTTATAACATTGTTCATAATATTGGCCATAAAAATTGGAAAATAATTAACTTTTAAATAAGCCATTTGATAGGATAACATAGCATATGCTACAGAATGAGACTTATTAAAGCCATAGTTTGCAAACTTAAATATTAAATCATATATTCTTTCAGCAACATCATATGAATATCCCTTTTGCATTGATTTTTTTATAAAATCATTAGATAACTCTTGTAATAATGAAGCTTTCTTTTTTGATACAGCTCTTCTTAGAACATCAGCTTCTCCTAGTGAAAAACCAGCAAACACCTGAGCAATCTTCATTATTTGCTCTTGATATACTATTATTCCATATGTTTCTTCTAAAATAGGCTTCAAATCCGGATGAATATACTCAAAATTTTCACCATGCTTACGTTTAATAAATTCATCTATATTATCCATTGGTCCTGGCCTATACAATGCTAATACTGCTACCAAATCATTAAAGCATGTAGGTTTAAGTCTTATCAAGACATTTTTAATACCAGCAGATTCCAACTGAAACAATCCTAATGTGTCCGCTTGTTGAAGCATTTTAAAAACTTTTGGATCATCATATGGTATATTACGCAAGGTATTATAATCAAAATTAGGTATTTCTTTCATCATTCCAGCAACCATCGTTAAATTTCTAATACCAAGAAAATCCATTTTTAGCAACCCGATACCTTCTAAATCAACTGATTCTAATTGTGATTGTAATAAACCATTTATTCCATCTTGAAGGGGAATAATATCTTCAAGAACCTTATCTGACAAAATAATACCTGCAGCATGCGTAGAAATATGCTTGGGTAAATTTTCTAAGCCTCTCGCAACATATAAAAAATCATACAATTCAGTTCCTTCATACTCTTCTAAAAGCTTATCATACCCAAATTCATAAATCATATCAATAATTTGTTCAATTCTACTTGTCTCAATTTTGAACACTTTGGCTAATTCTCTAACTGATGATTTTATTTGAAATGTTCCAAAGGCAGAGATATTACAAACATGATTTTCTCCATAAACCTCTTTAACATGATTAATAACCTTATCTCTATCAACATCCGGAAAATCCGTATCAATATCAGGCATTGAAACTCGTTCAGGGTTTAAAAATCTTTCAAATAATAATCCATTAGGTAAAGGATCAACCTCAGTAATACCTAGACAATAGGCTACTAAGCTTCCTGCTGCGCTACCTCTACCTGGTCCTACTAAAATATCATTTTGTTTGGCATATCTAATATAATCCCATACTATTAGAAAATAATCATTATAATTCATTTTATTAATTATTGATAGCTCATACTCTAATCTATCAATGTATTCTTTATTTACTTTACCTCTTTTTTCAAGTCCCTTATGACATAGTGCATCTAAGAATTGTTTTGATGATACACCTTTTGTGTATGGATATTTTGGTAATAAAATTTTTTCATTAAATAAATTTAAATTTATACTATTTACTAAGGAATCAATTCTATCATCAATTAATGGATTTAGCTCAAAACTATAATCATCTAATTCATCAATTTTTTCATTGTTTCCAGCAATTTTAGTTAAAGCATCTAAAATCTTAGCATCTTTATTTGTTAAATATTTACATTGATGTACAGGAATGGTATTGATTTTCCTATCAATAGCATATTTTTCAATATCTCTATTTATTTGAATTTTTGATAATTTATTAGTATATGAAATGCCAATATAAGCGCCCATATTTCTAATATTATCTAAATACTCATCTAAAATGATAAACTCTCGCCTACAAAATAATCTTTCAATAAATGAATCATTAAATACAAAAATAATAAACAAATCATTTAAATAGTCACTAATTAATTCTAATTTATCAATATTTTCAGTCTTTATTTTAGTTGTTATTTTTAATAAATTTTTATATCCATTATTATTTTTTGCATATAATATTATATTGGAAAATGATAAATCCTCATCAATTATTTTCATTTCCAAACCAATTATTGGCTTGATACCTTCTTTTATACATTTATTATAAAACTTATAATTACCATATAGATTACTATCAGTTATAGTTAAAAAATCAAAAGAGCTTTTTTTTGCAAGTGCAATATATTCATCCAATCTATTGACATTAGATAATAAATTATATTCAGTTTGTCCATAAAGAAATCCTCTCATACACAACACCTCATACAATTATTATAATGCATAGCCTATTTTTTTTAAATATTTTTTATTTTTTTTCTTATTACAAAATAATAGAGAAAAAATATACAATAACCAACTGTAATAATTCCTAAACAAACTGTAGATATTATAAAAACTAAGCTTAAACTATCAATAGATGTCTTATCCTCAATAATTACTTTCATTCTTTTTGTAGTACTAAGTCCTGATGAATTTAAAGCATATACAGACGCATAATAAACTCCTTCTTTTTCGTAATCAACATTTGAATCATCTATCACAACACTCTGCATAATATTTGAATCAGAATCATCTATTACATTAATATAATCCATTAAATTTACATTGCTATTTGTATTTAAAACAATATCACTTACCTCAATTATTGGTTTTTCCTTTGATATCAATCTCACCTCAATAATATCTGAAACTGTATGAATACCATCGGTATATTCATACCAAATATGATAAACACCAACTTTGTTTTCTAAATCATGTGTTATAAGTAAATTATTATAATTTATTTCAACATTATCAGTTATACTTAAAATATATTTATTAAAATTGTATTCATCAAAATTATCCTTGTAATCAAGAAAAATCTGATGTGTTGATAAAAGAATAGATGGTACCTGATCATCAACTACTTCAACAAATAAAATATATTCACTAATCAAAGAAGCACTATTTTCTACATATATTCTATATTCAAAAATACCTTCTTCTGATGTATATACATTAGGATAGACTATTTTATTTGTCAAATCTCCTTCAACTACATCAAAAGCTGTAAAAAATTTAGATAAAACTATTTCATCATTTAATCCTACTATCAAATGATTACCCTCAATTGATGAATTAATGGTTGGATATCTATCTTCAAAAATATTAACATAGAAATCAATACTTGTACTATTTCCAGATTCATCAACAGCAGTAACATCAACTTTGTACCTACCGATGCTAGAGATATCAATTGAATAATCAAGTCTAATGTCACATTCTGAATAATTATCTTTACAAATAACATTTGTCTTTAACTTATCTAATAATTCATTATCATTATAACTATTCCTTCTAATATTTATAACACTATTAATCGCACTTATTGTTGGAGCAATATTATCTTCAACTATAAATGTAATTAAACATTTGTATCCATTACAAGTACCTGGACAATACTTTTCATTTTCAAATGCTTTATACCAAACCTTATATTCTCCAACTGTTTGTGAATCTATATCCTTATAAAAATAAAGCCAATCACCTTCAGTTAAATAAGATATATTAGAATCAGTCAATGCTTGTCCATCTCGATATAAAACTGCGTATGGCTTATATCGATAATCTTCAATTTGACTTCCCACAGGAACATGAACAACAGTATTAAACCATTCAAATTTCCAAGTTGCAGCATCAACATTGATAAAATTAAAGCATATAATTACAAATAATATAATAAATAGTACTTTCTTTTTCATATTTCCTCTTCATATTTTAATCTTTTTTCTGAATCTCTAATAAATTTTAAACATATTTGAACAAAAAACTTATATTTACCACCTGATTGGCAATTATTGGCTAGTTCCTTAATAAAAAAATCTCTCATATAGCCTTCATTACTTTTTAATAATTTTGGTATAACTATATTTAAAATATATTCATTCTTATATTCCTCTTCTAAAGATAGATATTTAGCTATTTCATAATCAAATTCAGGATTATAGAATGTTGAATCATACTTTTCTAATATATTATAACCTTCATTATTGCCCAAAAATAGTAAGCATCTACAGTAGTCACTAAGCTCTATTTTTCCATATTTTTCAAGTTTTCTTTTCTTTTTAATAAAAAAATCATGCAAAAACAATAATGAATTTCGATATTTATCATTATTAATTCGCTTAATAAAACTATCAATTCCAAAGGTACATTTATTTTTAATTAAATAAATACCTATAATATAATTTGAATAATCTAATAATTTATAATTACCATTTTGATATAATTCATCTGATATTCTTTCAAAATACAAAATAGTATCACTATTATTCAATGCATAATTACATAAAAATATATATAAATCTCTTAATAGTTTCACCTCTAAAAAAGAGTCAAAATTATATAATACTTCCAAATCCTCTAATGCTTCATCAAAGCAGTAATCATAATAATGAATAATTCCTGAAAACAAGCAAAAAATTATAAGATCATAATCAACCATACTAGCTGCAAGTGGTATTATTTCTATCATAAGCTTATTCGCATTATACATATCCTTATTCATAATATGATAGATTAAATTGATCATTTTTTTTCTATAATTATTTAAGCCATCTATATCCTTAGATATCTCAATTATTCTTTCAATATCATTATTAAAAAAAGCAATTACTGCTACCTTTAAGGTTTGTTTTAACTCCAATAGCGCATCGATCTTATCAGTAGATAGTTCTACTTTTTTACACAATTCTCTCACATATGATTGATTAGGAACAATCTTATTATTTTCAATTTTTGATAAGTATGAAATTGAACAAGTATTATATGAAATACCATCTAATGTTCTAGATAAAGCAATTCTTCGATTTTTTAATTCAATTCCAACAACTGCATATTGATCTTCCTCCTTATTTAATCTTTTTGAAATAACTTTTTTAATTTTTAAATCCATATTATACCTCCAAATTCTATATACTAATATTATAAAATGAAATCTAATAATATAAATAAAAAAGTTACTTTCTCAAAAATTCAATTATTACTTGCATTTTTATTAATTTTTTATTGAATTATATAAAATTAGGCATGAAAAAGAATAAATTTGCTCACCATTAAATGAAAAATGACTAATTTGATACTTTAAATCAATTAATTCAATATTTGAGTTTAAAAAATTATTTATGGCAAATTCTAAATCCTCCTCATGTTCAAAATCAAAAATCTTAACCTTCATATGTTATCACCACCATATATAATAAAACTAAAATAAAACAAAAAAGACGACTTATTGTCGTCAAGCTTTATTTTTATATTTACAATATTCTCTTAGCAAGCATTCATTACAAATAGGGTTTATAGCTTTACAATAATACCTTCCAAATAATAGAAATAAATGATGCGCTTCAATCCAATTATTTTTTGGAATATATTTTTTAAATCTTTCTTCTGCAATAAATACGTCATCATTTTCTTTAATGTAGCCTAATCTTTTAGCCATTCTATGCAAATGAGTATCAACAGGGATTGTAGGTATATTGAATCCTAAAGCTAAAACCACATTAGCTGTTTTCCTACCCACTCCAGGAAAAGATGTAAGCTCCTCAATTGTCGAAGGAACATTACCATTATAATCTTGACAAAGCCTATTAGCTATGCCAATTAGATTTCTAGCTTTTGTGCTAGCTAGTCCAACACTTTTAATAATTTCTATTATATCATTATAATTAGCTTTCTGTAATTCATATGGATTCGGATATTTTTCGAATAACTCTTTAGTAACAATATTTACCCTTTTGTCCGTTGTTTGAGCAGATAGCATTACACAACATAGCAATTCATAATTGTTCTTAAAATCAAGCTCACATTTTGGATTGGGGATTATTTGTCTTAAAGTATTTATTATTTCATTTGATATGTTTTTATTCACTATTTAATATTATTAAAAAATTCATTTAGTAAAGTATTCTTTTTAGTTATTTCCTGTTCATTTTTATTACCAAGCTCTTGAACAATGGTCTTTATCGAAATGAATTTCTTTTTATCCTCCAATTTTTTTATTGCCTTTTCAAAATCTTCTATGCTGTAGTGGTCATTTATTACACAACTTGAAATTATTTCAATTTCCTGTGAAGTTAATATTCTATTAATCTTAGAAATGATAAATTGCATTATTGAATGTAAACTATCGGAATTAACACTATTGCTATCATTTATTATTGTGGAAGCCTTATTAAAAAAACCATCTAAAGATATAGATTCTTCTCCTAAACCATCATCATAAGAAATAAATATTTCATAAAATCCTCTTTCAAGTAAGCTAGATAATGCAAGTTCGAGCTTGTCTCTAGCAATCATAAGATCAACTGCCAAGTTGTCAATTGATAATTGAGGGCTATTTTTAAATTGTCCTAGCACTTTAATTAATACCATAGCCTCATCACATGAAAGAGATAATTTCTTTGTATTATCTAAAATAAACTTTTTATAATCAAAGTAATCTAATTCATACAATTTTTTTAACACTTTCAATCATCTCCCTTAATTTTAAATCCAAGCCATCAATAAACGCATTATATCCTATCACTTCATGTCTAATAATAATTCTTTCATTATTTGAAGAAAAGATTATTTCATGGATTGCTGGGGCAAGAGGTAACCTTATAGACTGAATTTTAGACTCATCTAATCCAATATGTTTTGATAGCATTTTTGCAGTACCACTCGGTGCATCCTTCTTTGTTGAAGCATGTATTTCCACAAAGTCTAAAAGTTGATAGCTAGGTTTTATTTCATCAATTATCTTCATAAAAGTAGTTATTCCTTTAGCAAAATTACAGGACCAATAAAAATTTCCATTTGCCAATGAATACAAATAATCAATATCTTCTTTTTTATACCCTGTTGTACCGCTTATTACAATCTTTTTACATAAAATCGCATATTTGAGTTCTTCAATTGCATCTGTCGATGAAAAATCTACTACAATATCAAATTTCTCTACATTTTTTAACGTATCAAATGTAGATACATATTTATGCTTTAGCTTATCAATACCTATAATCACAAATTGTTCTTTATAATAATCGTATAATTTATTGCCCATTTTACCACAAATGCCAATAATTGCCATAATCATAATATCACCATTATATTATACGATTATTACAACACTTTTGTTAATTTTTAGCTTCTTTTTCTAAAGCAGATTTAGCAGCATTCTGCTGTGCTTCTTTTTTTGTTTTACCAATTCCTCTACCCATAAGAATATCATCCATGTAAACAACTGCTTCAAATATTTTATTGTTTGTTGGGCCTTCATCTCTTACAATTTCGTATCGAATTGTTCTTTTTTCACTTTGTAATTTTTCTTGAAGAAGAGACTTATAATCTTTTTGTTTAATTACTTCATTTAAATATGGTATAAACAATCTTTCAACAATTTTATAAGCAGTTTTAAAATTAGAATCTAAAAATATAGCTCCTAATAAAGCTTCTAAAGCATCAGCAATAATTGCTGGTCTTTTTCTTCCACCAGATTGTTCCTCACCTCTACCTAGAAATAAATATTTAGATAAATTAATTCTTTTTGCATACAAATCTAAAGCGGACTCACAAACAGCCTTTGCTCTTGTTTTAGTTAATACACCTTCATCTAAATCAATAGCATTATATAAATAATTAGACATACATAGTTCTAGGACTGCATCCCCTAAAAATTCCATTCTTTCATTGCATTCTATTGTATGCTCATTGGCATATGATGAATGAGTTAAAGCAATTTTTAATAAATCTTTATTTTTAAAAATATATCCAATTTTTTTTTCTAATTCTAAATAATTAATCATTTCTCATCACATCCTTTTCTGGCAGTAATTCGACAACTTTATTAATTAAGTCTGACCTAACCATTTGTCTAACCTGTTTAATAGCATTGGAAAATGCATAAGCATCAGAATTACCATGGGCTTTAACAACAGGCTTTCCAATACCAAAAATCATAGCTCCACCGACTTCCTTTGAATCCATTCTTTTTGAGAATTTCTTCAAATTCTTCTTCATAAATAAGTATCCTATTTTACCACCTAATGAAGCCTTTATCTCTTCTTTTAACATTTTTGCCATGTTTTTAGCTGTGCCTTCCATGGCCTTCATACAAATATTACCACCATATCCATCAGTTACAACAATATCTGTTGGACAATTAACCATTTGATCAGGCTCAACATTACCATAGAAATCTATCTGCTTTAAATCGGATAAATAATAAAACGCCTCTTTATCAATTAATCTTCCTTTTCCAGGCTCTGAACCTATGTTTAATAAGCCCACCCTTGGATTACTAACTCCTAAAACCTCTCTTGCAGCTATAGTTGCAAAGATAGCAAATTCACCATAATGCTCAGGTTTTAATTCAACATTTGCACCAACGTCTAATAATAATCTTGGTTTGCCATCTAAATTTGGTACCAATGGACATAATGCAACTCTATCCATTTGTTTTAATCTTCTAATAATCAAATGTGATGCCATAACAACACACTGTGTCGGACCAGAGGTAACTACAGCATCAACTCGACCTTCCTTTGCAGCATACATTGCCATGCATAATGAAGTGTCTTTTCCACGCCTTACAGCCTTTACAGGATCCTTTTCACCCATATCCATAGTTTGATCCGTATGGACAATAGAAATTCTTTCAGAATTGGTTAGAAGTGGTTTGATTTTGTTTTCATCACCAAATAAAACTATTTCAATGTCATCAAACATAGAAACTGCTCGAATAGCTCCAGGAACTGTAGCCTCTACACCTTTGTCACCGCCATTGGCATCAATACCAATTTTAATCATAATCTTCATCCTCCTATAAACATTATATATTTTACCATTTTAATTACATGAAAACTAGTTAAAATTAACCTTTTGATTTTTATTTTCTTTAATTATTTCATCAAAAACCTTCAATTTTATTTTTTTATTCAAAAAACTTGGCAAAAATTCAACTGCATCAGCCTTTGCACAATTCCATATGTTTATATCATTTGTAAAATCTGCATAATCTAATTGGCAATAGCCACTTTGATTATTACCCAAATAGTCACCAGGCCCTCTTAACTTTAAATCCTCTTCAGCAATTTCAAAGCCATCATTTGTCTTTTGAACTATATTTAATCGTGGATTATCTTTATCACTAGTAACTAAAGCACAATAGCTCTGAAGTTCTGCTCGTCCTACCCTACCTCTTAACTGATGAATTTGAGCTAAACCAAACCTATCCGCATCAAATATTATCATCATAGTGGCTTTAGGAACATTCACTCCAACCTCTATTACTGTAGTACTAACTAAAACATCAATAAAGCCATTTTTAAAATCCTGCATTATTTTATTTTTATCATCATTGTTCATTTTTCCATAAACAATACCTATTCTTGATGTTTCTAAATTAGACTTAAGTAATTCTACAGCCTCATAAATACTAATTGCATCGATTGAATCATTTGAGTCAACTAAAGGCACGACTACATATACTTGCTCACTACTCCTTATACGTTCATTAACAAATTTAAATAATCCAATAAGATTATTGTAATCAAATATTTTAGTTATTACTTTTTTTCTACCCTTTGGCATAGTTTTTATCGAAGAGATATCTAAATCACCAAAGCTTGTCAATCCTAAAGTTCTAGGTATAGGTGTTGCTGTTAAATATAGTGCATCAACATTTTTAAATTTATTTAAAAGCTTTTGACGCTGATTAACACCAAATTTATGCTGTTCATCGATTATAACTAAGCCTAATTTATTAAAAATAACATTTTCCTCAATGATGGAATGGGTTCCAACAATAACAGAAACTCTATTATTAACTAACCTATATAAAATATCATTCTTCTTATTTTTTGTCACACTAGAAGTCAATAATTCTACAATAATACCTAATCTACCTAGCATTTGACGACATAATTCATACTGTTGAACAGCAAGTAATTCAGTTGGTACCATTATTGCTACCTGAAACCCCGAACTTACTGCAAGTAGTGTAGCATATATAGCTACAATACTTTTACCACAACCTACATCACCTTGAACTAATCGATTCATAGGAATATTACTACTCATTTCCTTTTTAATTATTTCAATTGTTTTAATTTGATCGGATGTAAACTCAAATTCTAAGGTATTATTAAATTGGTTAATTAATAGCTCATTATATTTTTTCTCTTGCTTATTATGATTTGATCTACTATACTTAATCAATTCTAATCTTATTGCATACCAAAAGAATTCTTCATATTTTCTTCTTCTTAATACTTGTCTTATATCCTTATTATCAAATGGAAAATGAGATTTATAAATATACTCATTTATTTGGTAAAGCCTATACTTATTAACTAATTCAATTGGTAGTGTTTCAGATATACAAATTTTAGCATCAAATGCAGCTTTAACAGCTCTAGAGATAATACGATTATGAACCTTTTTAATTTTATAATCAACCTCAACCTTTGTAGATAAGGTGTCAAAAAATATTTTACGAACTAAGAACTCTTTATACACTGCTCTATATTTCCCATATATTTGAATTTTTAATCCGACATTTAATTTATATTTTAAATAGTCTAATGAAAAGCATACACATTTAAGCTTGTATCCATAGGCATTTACATAAAATAGAATAGTATTTATAGTTTTTTTATATTTAATACATACTGGTCTTGAAATAACCTCACACTCAATACAGGTATAATTTTCTGTAAATAGTAAATCTGGATTCACATCATAGGATAAATACGTTTTTGGGAAACAAAAAAGAAGATCATTAATAGAATTAATATTGTTACTTGACAATGCCTCTAAAGTAATTTTTCCAATTCCCTTTATTTCGCTTAACTCCATAAAAATCCTCCTATATACTTAATAAAGGCTGGAACAAGTCCAGCCATATCTTATTCAACAGCAATTATATACGAATAAATATCTTGTTTACCCTCAATGATTTCCACATCTAAATCAGGATTTATTTCTAAACATAAATCTTCAAGCTCATTTATTTCATCCTCTTGAACATCCGTTCCACAGAAGAATGTTATAATTTCTGAATCCTCTTTAATTGTCTTACTTAATAACTCCTTTAAGGCATCATTTCTTTCCTTTGTAGATACAATGATTTCCCCATCAGAAATACCCATATAATCGCCAGCAGTAATCTTTACACCACCAATTTCAGTATCTCTAATTGAATATGTAATCTCACCTGATGTAACATTTTCAATTTGTTCAGTCATTGCATCTAAATTTTCTTCCATAGACGCTTCTGGATTATAATTAATCAATGAAACATATCCTTGAGCTATTGTTTTAGCTTTAATAACCTCAACATTAGATTCACTAACCATACTTGCAGCTTGCTTAGCAGCCATAATAACATTTGAGTTATTAGGAATAATAATAACATTTTCAGCATTAACAGCCTTTATTGCTTCAACAAATGCTTCAGTTGAAGGATTCATTGTTTGACCACCTTCAATAACATAGTCAACGCCTAAATCTTTAAATGTTTGAACAATTCCATCACCGAAACAAACAGCAACCAATGCAAATGGTTTTCTTGGAGACTTTGCTTCTACCTTTTTTGCACCTTCTTGTAAGTTAGAATGCTGAAGTCTCATATTTTCAATTTTCAAAGTAACAAATTCACCTTGCTTTTGAGCTATTTCTAGAGCTCTACCTGGCCTATTTGTATGGACATGAACCTTTACGATATTATCATCACGAACTACAACTAACGAATCTCCTAAAAGAGATAAAGCAGCCTTTAATTCTTTTTCTTCAAATATTTCTGGTTTCTTTAAATCAATAATAAATTCTGTACAATAACCAAATTTAATATTTGTATCTACACTAGATGCAGCATTCTTCTGTGATTGAGAACCATCCTCACTAGCTTCTAAAATATCACCCTTTAATGCCATTAACATACCTTGAATGATTTTAATAAATCCAGCCCCACCTGAATCAACTACTCCTGCTTCTTTCAAAACAGGCAAAAGATTCGGTGTATTATTTAATGATATTTTAGCTTCATTAATATAACATTCTAATAAATCCTCGATTGTTTTAAAACAATTAATATTTAATCTTGTTTTTTCTGCAGCCTCTCTAACTACAGTTAAAATAGTACCTTCAACAGGCTCCATAACTGCTTTATAAGCAATTTTGCATCCTGATTCAAGACAAACCATAAATTCCTCAATTGTTAAATAATTATGTTGGATATTTTGTAAACCAACGTATAACCCTCTAAAGAATTGAGATAAGATAACTCCTGAGTTACCTCTTGCACCCATTAATGTTCCTCTTGATAATACCTTTGCGCATTCAATAATTGAGCTAGACTCACAATTGTTTAATTCTCTAATTCCTGACGTAACTGTCATTGACATATTTGTACCAGTATCTCCATCTGGAACAGGAAAAACATTTAATTGATCTATTTCAACATGATTATTTTTCAAGTTGATTGCTCCGTTTATTACCATTTTTTTGAATAGCGCAACATCAATACTATTAACACCCATGGTAATCCTCCTGATTATAATAAAATATATATGATTATATAAGCATTTGCTTATAACTTATTCATCTAAAATGAAACACTATGATTTTTTCTAAAATCATAAAAAACCAATACTATAAGCATCATCCTCCTAAAATGAAACAATCCTTCTAGCATGATTTTTACTGACTAATATTGAAATAAATACTCATCAATAAACCTAGATATAACAAATATATCACTTTTAAAGTAAAATGTCAAATTTTTCTATTAATTTTAAGGTCATAGCAAGCATTTTTTAGTCTTTTTGTTACAGTTCAGTCGTAATACATAAAAAAATAAAGTCAATTGAAAAGTTCTA
>JBJEFS010000033.1:0-3683 GCA_051874325.1 Anaeroplasma sp. | reverse complement strand
CTAGTTTTTATTATACCCTTTTTGTGGCTTATTTAATTTTGGGGAAACACAAATTATGTTTTTTTCTAAAAAATATATTATTTAAAATTTACAATAAAAATACAATTCAGATATTTTTAATAATATAAATATTATTAATTTATACCATAATTATTAAATTTAGAATTTATGATAAAAAACGTTTTATATATCGTTTTATTGAAAATAACACTTTATTATGATAAAATAAAATGTAAAATAAAAATTTAAGGAGGTATTAGTTGTTTATGGATGAAAAAAATGATTCTATAACGCTTGGTGATTTAGGAAGAGTTATTTGGAAGAATATTATCTTAATGGGTATTATCACTATTTCCATAACATTAATAGGTATAATTTATACATTTGGAATTGTTAAAGAGAAATATACATCAACTTCGACAATTGTGGTAGCAATTAACACGAATAATATAA
Source organism: Anaeroplasma sp. (assembly GCA_051874325.1). Lineage (GTDB taxonomy): Bacteria > Bacillota_I > Bacilli_A > Acholeplasmatales > Anaeroplasmataceae > Anaeroplasma. The sequence goes on along the minus strand of JBJEFS010000033.1, from coordinate 3,230 downwards.
ATGATAATGTCGATTATACTAATTCATTAAGAGTAGTAACTACCGTTGCTGAGCTTGTTAAGCAGGATATTATATTAGATAAAGCAGCAAAAGATATAAATGATATAGAAACATCTACTCTTAGAAGTATGGTTTCAACAAATTATTCGACAACATCTTTATTAGTTCAAATAAAGGTAACTGGTACAAATAAAACAAAAACAAAGGAATATGCTAATGCAATAACAAATGCATTAATTGAAGTATCTAATAGTGAGGATTATAAGTTTATTAATGGTGCAATTAGTCAAACTACACCAGCTAAGGAAGGTGTCTATTCTTCTCCTAATAAGAAATTATACGTTCTTATATCTTTTGTATTAGGAGCTATTATTAGCTGTGTTGTAGTATTTTTTAAAGAATTCCTATCAAATAAATTTAAAACAAAAAAAGATGTTGAAAATATATTAGATGAAAAAATCATTGGTTTATTCTATGATAATAAAAATGCGAAGGAAGATAACTTTAAATTATTAGAATCAAATGTTTCTAATTTTGAATCCTTTAATAAATTATTAAATAATATAAAATATTCAAATATAGAGAATCCATATAAGGTTATAATGATTACTTCATCAATACCTGATGAATTGAAATCAACTACTTTAGTTAATTTAGCATCTTGCATGATCAATAACAAAAAAAGAGTTGTAATAATAGATTTAGATACAAGAAAGCCAGTTGTTCATAAGTTCTTTAATGTAACAAAGGAAATCGGCTTAGTTGATTATATTGAAGGAGCAATTAAGAAGGAAGAGTTGATTAAGCATACTGAAAATGGTACTGATGTCATTACATTAGGAAAAAGTATTCCTAATCCTACTGTTATCATTGAATCAAAAGCTTTAGCTTCATTAATAAGTGAGCTTAAGGAAGAATATGATTACGTATTAATTGATACTCCACCAGTACTTGCATGCTCTGATGCTCAAGTGATTTCTAAATTATGCGACGGAGTTATTTATAATGTTGCGATGAATTTTGTCAAGAAAAATGATGCAAAAGAATGTATTACTTCATTAAGAAATATTAATTCGAATATTATAGGTGTTAATATCACAAAGCATCCTTTTAATAAGCATGACAGCTATTATTACTACAAGAATTATGAGGAAGCTAAATGATAGATATTCATACTCATTTGATACCAAAGGTTGATGATGGTTCTAAGTCATTAGAAGTATCCATTAATATTATTAAGCAAGAAGTATTAAATGGAGTAACAGATATAATTTGTACACCACATTTGAATTCATATAATTTGAATTCAATTGATCTTATTAAAAAGTCATTTAATGATTTAAAATCAAAAGTAAGCTTAGTAAATTTATATTTAGGTAGTGAAATTTATTATTATGATGACTTTAAAAAAGATTTAATAAATGGTAAAATTATTACATTAAATGAATCAAAGTATATATTAATTGAGTTTTCAACTACTTATGAAACTCCTATTTCTGATATAGTATATGAAATTACTTTATTAGGCTATAAACCAATTATAGCCCATATTGAAAGATATTCATATTTAACTAAGGATGATATATTAGAGATTAAAAGAAATGGTGCTTTGATTCAAGTTAATACCAAAAGCTTTGAAAGAAAGTCATTTAAAAAGGTAATTAAATTTTTATTGAAAAATAATCTTATTGATTTTATAGCATCTGATTGTCATGATGATATAAAAAGAAATGTAGATTTTACTTATTGTAAAAAGATAATTACTAAAAAATATAAAAGCTTATATCATAAGCTTTTTGAAGAAGTACCAGAATTTATAAGGAATGATAGAAATGAAGCATAGAATTTATCAAATATGTTTATTAATCCTTTATATTTCTTTAATTAGCTTCTTTACCTATCAAAGCTTAAAAAATGGCGAAGAAAGCTCTAAAGCCTCATCTGAGGTATCTAACATTATTGCGGGAGTCGGTGAAGCTATAACCCAAAGACCAATTGAGGTTACAGAAAAATTTGACTATAATGTTAGAAAGATATTTGGGCATTATCTTTATTTTGTAGTACTTGGAATAGTGTCTATTCTAATGTATTATTCAATAAAAGGTTTAAAACTAATTGTTTCTACAACAATACATTTTTCAACAGGCTTCTTATTTGCCTTCATTACAGAATTTGTTTTACAAAAATTAACTGAAGGAAGAGGACCTAGTATGAAGGATGTAGGAATTGATTGCTTAGGGTTTGTTACAGTTTCTTTGATTATAGTTATTGTAGTTTTTATAACTAATAAAAGAAAATCACATAAAATAAGTAATCTTTAAGTTTTTAATTGCATAAATTAAAATAATTTAAGGGTGATTTTATGGCTAAATATTTAGAAGGATTTAAAATAAATACTACAATTAAAAATAAGAAAAAGCCTATCTATTCTTTTTTGAAGAGATTATTTGATATCATATCATCTGGACTTGCATTAGTTTTATTTGGTTGGTTAATATTACTTTTAATGCTAATTAAATGGTTAGAGGATGTAGGAGCTAAAAATTATATTTTAGATATTAAAGAAGCTACAGAAAAGACAAAGAAAAGATATTTTTCTAAAGATGGTAAAGAATGGGAAATAAAAATAATTCCAGATAAATCAGGAGCCAAAGATAAAACTGTTCATGGTGCTATCTATACATCTGATAGAATAGGAAAAAATGGAAGAATAATCAAATTCCATAAAATTAGATCTATGTGTAAAGGTGCTGAGGCCATGAAAGAACAATTAATTAAATATGGAATCAATGAAGCGGATGAACCAACCTTTAAGCTTAAGGATGACCCTAGAATTACTAAATTTGGTAAATTCTTAAGAAAATCATCCTTAGATGAATTACCTCAGCTTTGGGATATATTCATAGGTTCTTTATCAGTTATTGGTCCTAGGTCCCCAATACCTAGTGAAGTTTTACAATATAATGATCATCAAAAACAAAGATTACTTGTTAAGGGTGGTTTATTATGCCTATGGCAAATATCTCATAATCGTAATGAAATATCATTTGATGATTGGATTGATTTAGATCTTAAATATATAGAAAAAAGATCTTTATGGTTAGATTTTAAAATACTTGTGAAAGGTGCCTGGATGGTCTTATTTGATCGTTCTGGAGAGTAATAATAGGAGATTAATTATGAAGGGAATAATACTTGCAGGAGGTAGTGGAACTCGTCTATATCCACTA
>JBJEFS010000032.1:0-3737 GCA_051874325.1 Anaeroplasma sp. | reverse complement strand
GATAAACAGAAATTTGAAAGTGTGATTAAAGCAGAAAAAGAAATAGAAAAAATACAAAATAACATATATTATAAATGGGGGAGATAATATGTCAAATTTTGATTTTATATTAAAAAACGAAATATTTAAGACATTTGCAGAAGCATCAGTTGAAGCTGAAAAAAGCATAGCTGTAACTAATGTGTCTTGTACGATTATGTGTAGGAGAGCATTAGAATTAGCGGTTAAATGGTTATATGCAAATGATAGAGAATTAACAATGCCATATCAGAATAATTTATCTTCCTTAGTTTATGACATTAACTTTAAGAATATGATTGATGAAAATATTTTTAAAGAAATTACATATATTATTAAATTAGGCAATTTTTCAGTACATAGCAATAAAAAAGTTACTAGAGATGAAGCTGTAATATGTTTAAAATACTTGTTTGATTTTATGAATTGGATTTCATATTGTTATGATTCGAATTATGAAGAAGTAACATTTAATGAATCTATATTACCAAGTTTAAGCAGTGATAACTTAAAGAAAGAAGAAAGAGAAGAACTAGAAAATAAATTATATGAAAAAGATACAGAACTTGAAAAAACATTAAAAGAAAATGAAGAATTAAGAAAAATACTTACAGAAGAAAGAACAAAAAAGAAAGAATCATACAATTTCAAAGTTGATGATATTAGCGAATTTGAAACAAGAAAAAGATTTATTGATTTAGAGCTAGAAATTGCAGGATGGGAGTTTGGTAAAAATATAGTTGAGGAATTAGAAGTAAGTAATATGACTCCAACACAAGACAAAGGATTTGTTGATTATGTTTTGTTTGGAGAAAATGGAAAACCTTTAGCTGTAGTTGAGGCAAAAAGGACAAGTAAAGATGCTAAATATGGTCAACAACAAGCTAAACTATATGCAGATTGCATAGAAAGAGAATATGCTCAAAGACCTGTTATTTACTATACGAATGGTAAAGAAATTTATATGTGGGATGATCGTGATTATCCTGAAAGAAAAGTAGCAGGATTTTATACACAAAAAGAGCTACAATTGTTGATAAATAGAAGAAAATCAAAAGAAAACTTAGAGCATATATTCATCGATGATAAAATAACGAATAGACCATATCAATTAGAGGCTATAAAAAATGTTTGTGAAGCTTTTGAACAAAAACATAGGAAAGCTTTGCTTGTTATGGCTACAGGAACAGGAAAAACAAGAACGGCAATATCTATTGTTGATGTTTTGACAGGAAAAAATTGGGTACAAAATGTTTTATTTTTAGCAGATAGAACAGAACTAGTAAAACAAGCAGAAAAAAACTTTAAGAAGCTATTACCTGATATGTCTTGTTGCAATCTATTATCTTCAAAAGATGGAGATCCTGAAGAAAGTAGAATTATATTTTCTACATACCAAACAATGATAAATTGTATAGACACAGTAAAATCTAAAAGTGGAAACAAACTATTTACACCAGGACATTTTGATTTAATCATAATAGATGAGGCACATAGAAGTATATATAAAAAATATCAAGCTATATTTGATTATTTTGATGGATTATTAGTTGGATTGACAGCTACACCAAGAAATGATGTAGATAAAAATACATATAAATTTTTTGAGTTGGAGAATAATGTACCTACTTTTGTTTATGAATATGATGAGGCAGTAAAGCAAGGATATTTAGTAAACTATCATACAATAAAAACAAATACAGAATTCCTTGATAGGGGAATTAAATATAGTGATCTAAAAGAAGAAGATAAAGAAGAATATGAGAATTTATTTGAAGATGAAGAAATTGTGCCTGAAGAAATAAGTTCTTCAGCAATAAATTCGTGGCTATTTAACAGAGATACAATAAAATTAGTATTAGAAACATTGATGGAAAAAGGACTAAAGGTAGAAGGTGGAGATAAATTGGGAAAAACGATTATCTTTGCCAGAAATCACAAACATGCAGAAGAAATAGTTAAAGTATTTGATTCTCTATATCCTAAATATAACGGAGAGTTCGCAAGAGTCATTGATAATCAAGTAAACTTTGCGACTACAGTAATAGAAACATTTGAAGTACCTGAAAAGCTACCTCAAATTGCTGTTTCAGTAGATATGCTTGATACAGGTATTGATGTACCTGAAGTATTGAATTTAGTGTTCTTTAAGCCTGTAAAATCTAAAATTAAGTTTTGGCAAATGATAGGTAGAGGAACAAGACTTTGCAAGGATTTATTTGGAGAAGGTATAGACAAGCAACAATTTTATATATTTGATTGTTGTAGAAATTTTGAATTTTTTGAGGAAAATGAAAGAGGAATTGAAGGTTTATCAACACAATCTCTAACAGAGAAAATCTATGGCTTAAAATTAGATTTAATTGTAGAACTTGAAAGTATGGAATATCAAGCCCAAGATAATTATAAAAAATATAGAGATGAATTAATAGATGAATTTATAAATAGAATAAATGGCTTAAATAAAGAAAGTTTTATTGTAAGAAATAAAATGGTATATATAGATAAATACTCTAATAGGGATAAGTGGCAACACATTGATAATATTGCATATACCGAGATAAAGGAAAATCTAATAACAGTATTCATTAGCGAGGATAGTGATGAATATGCAAAAAGATTTGATAATTTAGTATATGGAGTTCAAGTAGGAAGAATTAAATTTAAAAATATAAATAGGCAAGTTATGCTTATTACAGAGTTGATGAGAGATTTAAGAAAGTTAGGTACAATACCACAAATAGTAGATAAGAAAGAGCTTATTGAAAAGGCATCAGATGTTGAGTATTGGGAAAGAGCAAGTTTCTTTGAAGTTGAAAAGGTCAGAAATGAATTAAGAGAACTAATTAAGTTTATTGATAATCCACCAAGAAAAATTTGGAGTATTGATATTGAGGATACTTTAACTGTTGAAGAAGAATCTGAACCATATATTTTAACACCTACAGGCGATTATTCAAATTATAAGAGAAAAGTTACAAAGTTCTTAAATGGTAACTTAGATAACTTAATTATATATAAAATTAAACATAATCAAAAATTAAATGATGCAGAGAAAAAGGATCTTGAAAGAATTATGTTTGAAGAATTAGGTAACAATAGTGAATTTGTTGAAGCTTTTGGAAACAAAAATGTAATTCAAGTTGTTAGAAATATTGTAGGCTTAGATAGTGAAACAGCAAATGAAATATTTTCAAAATATATAAATGACAATAGATTAAATAGTAAGCAAATACAATTTGTAAAATTGCTTATAGACTATGTAATAAAAAATGGAACAATAAGTTTAGATGTATTTAAGGAAGATCCATTTAGTTCATTAGGAGCTGTTTCAGAAGTATTTGAGGATAATGTAGGTACATTCAAACAAATAAGAGAAGATATTGAAACAATAAATAGAAATGCTGAAATGTTTGCATAGTTTTTGGGGAGGCAAATATGAATGAAAAAATTACTGAACAATTTATTGTAAATAAAATTATTGAATTTATGATAAACAAGCAAAACGGTAACTGGCATGAAGAAAAAGTAGAAAAAAGTGAATTGCATAAACATGGAGTTGATATTAAACTAGTTGGTGGTAAAAGAAATAGTGAATATTTTTATATTGAATGTAAAGGCAAATCATATGCACGATCAGCAAAATCAATTAATAAAGAGGGATGGCTTAATGCATTAGGACAGATAATAACAAGAATGGATGTAAAAAGATATTCAAT
>JBJEFS010000031.1:0-3753 GCA_051874325.1 Anaeroplasma sp. | reverse complement strand
ATAGTTAAGCTTATCATAAAATCTGTATCAATAAAGGATAACTAAATATTATCCTAAAGTAATTATGGATATCATAAAATCAAATCAATACGAATTAAGTATTGCAAAAGCAAAGGAGCATTTTAATAATGTAGATAACAATAGCAATATTGTTGATTCTAGTACAAAAGATTTTTCCGAAATGAGTATAAAAAGAACAAATCTTAAAAATCAAAAATTATATTGTTACGATTTTTCAAGAGCAGCCCTTACAGGGTCAATTTTTAATGATGTTGATTTTATCAAATGTAATTTTAATGGTGCAGTAGCAGAATTTTGTAATTATTACAACTGCTCTTTTGTTAATGATGAAAATATTGAAACAATGAGTGCAGTTAACTTCAGTAATTCCAATTGTATCAACTGCAAATTTGTGAATATAAAGATGTTTACCAGTTCTTTTACAAACACTTATTTTAAGAATTCGATTTTTGATAACTGTAAAATAATATTGTCTTCTTTGGAAAATTCCATTTTTGATAATGTTACATTTAAAAATACAAAATTAACAAATCTAAATATTGAGTTTTCAGAATTTAGAAATATTCATTGTGATAATGTTGTTTTCCAGATTTCTCAAATAGCTTATGTTTTTGGGGCCCTTCAATACATTTTAGGGACAAAAGACAATATATGGATTTATTCAAAAAAGTCAAAAGATGAGAAAATTACCGTTAAAGAATTTAGAAATATAATCCCCGATTTAATTAACTATTATTATTCCTTAGATGAATTTTTTCCAGTTGCAAATCTTTACATAGCTATAGGAGAATACAATAAGGCTTTGAGAGCAATATACTCGGGAATTGACAAATGTGCTGTGGAAAAAGACTTTAGGATGCTCAAATTTTATTGCAAGTTAATAGTTCTAAATGGTTGGTCCAGTAAGAAAGAAAGATATAGTATGTATAAACATATATCAACATTGGATCAGAAAATCGTCATGACCGACTTAGAACTCCATAACTATTATCTTCATTTCGGAGATTTCAGAAGAATTCTATTATTCAACGATTACTCAATGCCGTCATTGTATTACACTATAAATAGCAATATAGATGAAACCGATTTTGGAAAATTATCTTCTGCAATGAAATATATAGATAATATTATTTCTAATTGTGAAGATGAAAACTCAACTCATTGTATTGAAATTAGACACGAATCCCCTTTTTCATTTTTATTAGTAATTGTTGCGACTACAATAGTAATAAAGAATATTTGTCAAATTATAAATTATTTTTGTGAAACAACACAAAATATTGAAAATATCATTACTAAAACTCAAGAAATAAAATTAAACAAACAGCAAATGATAATTAACAATCAACTAATTGAAGAAGGACAAAAAAAGATGAAAGAGGAAGGTATAATATTAAAAGGTAGCTTTTATACAAAAAATCTTGACTAATATGTATTCATTGCCAATGTATTATTTTTGCAATAATTACATTTTGGTCCTAAATCTACATTGTACCTATCACATATAGATTTAGCTTTAAGATAAATCTCTTTAAAATAATCCATATCAGGTTGTATCATATTTTCAAACTTGCTCCCTTTAGCAGGTCCAAATGGAGAAAGAATAGGAGTTACGCCTATTGAAGCTAATTTCTCAATACCTTTTAATAAGCTCTCTTCAGGTTCTAATCCTACTACTACCATACTCCTAACATTTCCATTTTTACCAAATACTTTAATAGCTTTTTCTAAAGCGTTCATATACTTATTCAAAGGTATTAAACCTTTTCCGGGCATAATTTTTTTCGCCAAAGTCCTGTCAAATATTTCAATGTTAAAAGCAATTTCAGTTACACCATTGAATTTTAGTAGTTTTAGCTTGTTTAAATCATCAATCGGAAGAGTCATTAAATAAATATTTTTATCACTTTTTCTTGAAATATATTTTGAAATATTGATTATTTTTTCAAAATCTTTATTAATATCATTAATTGGTCCACCAATTAAAAAATGGTCAAAATCAACTGTTGATAAATAATCATCAATAACCTCATATATTTCGTTTAATGTAAAATCACAATTTTGATGATATATACTGCAAAATCCACAGGGTATATTATTTATTTGGTAAATACAATTTTGGTTGTAGTTAATTCCTAATCTATCTAATGCCAAAAATCCAATTGCTCTATACGGCGTACCTTTTGATGTATATCGATTCATAATTGAATGTTTCATTTGTAATTTGACATCACTGACAAGTTGACCAAAATAGGTTAAAATATAGACGTCATTTTTAATGTTCAGTTCAAAAGGGCTCAAATAAACGCTTTCTGTATTTTGAGTAGCACAGTTAACGGTAACATCTTCGAATATTGTAATATTGATGCCTCTGCTTATGGACTCGCAGGTTCCTCCGTCTTTGATTATCTTTTCTATTGCTTCGTTGGAAACAACAATTCCATGACAAAGAAGAGCAAATTTAACGTCTAATTTATTATCAATGTTAAGATTAAATAAACCTTTCAAATTACAACAAATATTTAGCTTGTTATCAGGTGAAATGCTCGAGATTTTTTTCTTGATAATTAATTTGTATAGATATGAATTATTTTCCATCTTATTATTTTTTGAAAAGCCATCTAATACGAGTTTGAAGATTGATTTTTCTTTTTTTACTCTATCTAAAAAATCATAAATTTTATCAATGGAACAATTTTTATAATATGCAAAGTTGCTATATTCAATAGGCAGATTTGAATTTTTCATATCTAATGATTTGTGGTTAAATGCATCAATGCACATTTGTTGTATAGTGTTTTTTCCTTTATCACATAATGCAAGATTTATCAAATAGGTGGATGCTTGAAAACGCTCATTTATTTCCATGAAATACACTTTGTTTGAATCCGATATGAAGTCTATACCACATATTCCTCTATATCCTTCTTTTTGCAATTTTTGAGCTATTTCTAAGCTATAAGCAGATACTTGATTTTTGATATTTTCTGATAAATCTCTATACGCAATAAAATCTGCACCTTTGTAGAGAAGTTTATTACTTTCGTTTATTATTATTTGTATTGAAGAAGGAAATACATCAATATCGTTATCGTAAATAATCAAAGTTGTATTTATTGATATAGATTTTTTGATATAAGGCGTAATAATATAATTACCTTGATTAAAATGTAACTCATCTTTATTATTTTGATTTATTACAAATGTTGATATTCCACCATCCGAATGGTTAGCCTGAACCACAAATTCTTTGGTTGAATGTTTAAATAAATCACATACTTTTTCGTATGATAAATTTTTAGAATCGACAACATAGTATGGCAGAACATTTACGTTTGTATTTTCACTAATATATTTTTTGGATTCAATTTTGCTTTTCAACATATCGAGTAAATCTTTTTTATTAAGACAAATAGTACGTTTTATTATTTCTTCTCCACAGCTATATGCATTATGTGGATTGTAAAACATAAAGTTAGCTTCATCGTCTTCTATACATATTTTTCTTAATGTAGAACTAAAAAAATCATCAATTTCACAATTATCCAAATTATAATTAACTCTTTTATTATGAATTCCACTAAACGAGATATTACCATTAGCATTTCTACCATTAATTGTAATTGATTTTTCAAATAAATCTTTACAAAATTCTATTTCAGATTCATTAACCCCAACCCAATATAAATGTTTCATAAATAGCAATTAAGGATAATATTTAGTTATCCTTTA
>JBJEFS010000030.1:0-17103 GCA_051874325.1 Anaeroplasma sp. | reverse complement strand
TTTATTCATTTAATTTTATCTTAACATCTATCTCATTACCAGTAATGATCTGTTTAATACCATTAGCTGTAACAATTAAATAACCATTATTATCAATTCCATTTACATAATAAATGTTATCTAAATATATAATCTCTTTACCAATAACATAATTATATTTTGTATAAATACTAACTAATTTATCAGAATTATAATCTAATAACCCTTGATAACAATGAAGCAGCTTTTGAATAAAATCATCTTTATCTATATAATCAGTGATAATATCCTTTAAACCTATACTTTCATACTGAGCCTTTGCATTTAAATTAATTCCTATTCCCACAACGGATGCCTTTAAATCATTCTCATAAATGTTTTCAATTAATATTCCAGCAAGTTTTTTATTATTAATTAAAATATCATTTGGCCATTTAATAACAGCTTCTATATTATATATTTTTAAAGTCATTATTATTGCAAGAGCTGCAATAATAGAATTAGGATGATTCTCTTTAAATAAAATGGACATACAAATGTCATTATCTGATTCCCACACTCTAGTGAACCTTCCTCTACCATTTGTCTGAATATCAGCAGATAAAACAGAATTTGGAGAATAGTATTTATAATTGTTTTTAAAATAATTATTTGTAGAATCTACCTTATCAACCTTATAAAAATGAAATATACCATAATCTTTTATAAATTCTATTTTCATTTTAAATCATTAATAATGTTTTTTATACTTTCTGCATCAGCAGCTGAACTAAGCTTTATTTCTTTAACACTTTTTCTAATAAAGCCAGATAATGCTTTACCAGGACCTATTTCAATAAAATTAAAAACTCCTTTATCCTTAAGATACTTTAAAGAATCTTCAAAATATACACTATGACAAATTTGATATTCTAAAATTTCATTAATCGGTCTATTATCTTCTTTTCCTGTAAAATTATATACAACATTATATTTAGGTTCATTAGGAATATAATTATCTAAAACTATTCTCAATTCCTTTGAAGCTGGAATTAATAGTGAACTATGAAATGCTCCTGATACATTTAATGGAACAACTCTTTTAGCACCTAATTCTTCAAGCTGCTTTGAAGCAATATCAATAGCTTCATTATCCCCTGTAATAACAATCTGCCCTGGACAATTATAATTAGCTATTTCGCATACCCCAGAAATATTTTTAATAGCATTAGCAATAATATCTCTTTCAAGACCTAAAACAGCAGCCATCTTCGTTGTACCTAATGGTAGAGCATTTTGCATAATTATTCCTCTTTTAGAAACAATATCAATAGCAGTTTTTAAATCCCATACCTCACTAAAGGCTAATGCAGAATACTCTCCTAAAGAAAGACCACATACATAATCTGGTTCAATTCCATTTTCTTTTAGAATTTGGGCTATAACATAACTAGTCAATAAAATAGCCTTTTGGGCTGTTGCAGTTTGATTTAATGTATTGTCCTTATCATAAAAGCAAATATCTCTTATTTCAGGAAATTCATCATATATTTTTTTTGCAATATCAAAATTCTCATACAAATCTAGGCCCATCCCAACATATTGTGCACCTTGACCTGCAAAACAAAATGCTATTTTCATATATCCTCCTCAGAAGGAGCTCCAATGCTTCGATATTTTTGATATCTTCTACTTAGTAGCTCATCAATTTTTAAATCTAGTAATTCATATATTTTATTATATAGCTTATCCTTTATATAACTTATCAATTCATCATCTGGATTGGTGACACCACCAAATGGCTCAGGAATTATCTCATCTATAATCTTCATATCTAATAAATCATGGCTTGTCATTTTCATTTTTTCAGCCGCCTCACTAGCAGGAATCTTATTTTTAAATAGGATAGATGAAAAACCCTCAGGTGATAAAACAGAATAAACAGCATTTTCAAACATAAAAATGTAATCTGAAATTGTTAAGGCAAGGGCTCCACCACTTCCACCTTCACTTAAAACTATAGCGACTACAGGCACCTTCAAATGTGAAAATTCCATTAAATTTTGTGCTATTGCTCTTGCTTGACCTCTTTCCTCAGCACCTCTACCAGGATAAGCACCAGATGTATCAACGATAGTTACAATAGGTCTTCCAAACTTTTCTGCCTCATGAGCTAAACGAAGTGTCTTTCTAAAACCCTCAGGCGAAGTCATACCAAAATTACGTGCTATATTCTCATTTAAATTAGAGCCCTTTGCTTGAGCTAAAACTGTAACTGGCAAATCTCTTAAAAAACCAATTCCAGCAATTATTGATGCATCATCACCATATAATTGGTCACCATGCAATTCAACAAATGAAGTAAATAATTTTGAAATCAAAACCTCAGATTTTAATCTTTCTTCATCTCTTGCAATACAAACTCTATCCCAGGCAGTAATACTATGATTATATTCTTCCTTTAAGTCATGTATTTTATTATATGTATTCCAATACTCTTCTGTGTTTTCATCAAGCTTTGAAAGCGCAAGCTCTAAATCATTGATTTTTTTTATTAATTCTTTCATTATTTATAATTATGAAGTTTAAGTAATAAGCTAAGCGTATCCTTCATATCCTTTCTATCAACAATTTTATCTAAAAAGCCTTTTTCAATTAAAAACTCCGCAGTTTGAAAATTGTCAGGTAATGTTTCATTAATTGTCTTTTCAATAACTCTTTTACCTGCAAAGCCAATTAATGCTCCTGGTTCAGCAAGTGTAATATCAGCTAAAGATGCAAATGAAGCACTTACCCCTCCTGTAGTAGGATCAGTTAAAACAGCTATATATAATTCTTTTTCTCTTAGCTTAGCTATAGCTTGACTTGTCTTTGCCATTTGAAATAAAGAAATAATACCCTCTTGCATTCTAGCTCCACCTGAGCAGGTAAATATAATAAGTGGCAAATGCTTTTTTAGTGCCATTTCAGCTAAAAGAGTAATTTTTTCACCACATACACTTCCCATTGAGCCCATCATAAATTTAGAATCCATAACGGCAACTAAAGCTTTAATTCCATTAATCTTACCACTAACACATACAACAGATTCATCATTACCTGTTGTCTCAATTGCAGCATTTAACTTCTGCTTATATTCAGGAAAATCTAAATAATCTTGTGGCAACCCAGTGAATAATTCCTTGTATCCCAAATCCATAATTTGATTTAACCGATCACGTGCACCAAGTCTTGTATGATAATTACATAAAGGACAAACATTCAATCCAAGCAACAAATCATCCTTTAAAATAAATCTAGAGCATGAAGGACATTTAACCATTAAATCACTAGGAATTGGCTTAGGATTAATGATTCTTTCCCTTTTACGTATATTAAGTTCTTCCAAGGCATTATTAAACTCTAATAATTCAGCCTTACGTTTATTGAATACGCTTTGCATTTTCTCTAATCTCCTTTATAAACTCATCTATAAAGCTTGTATCATAATATCCTAAAATAAATTTAGGATGATGCATTAATATATAGTGAAATTCAGTCGTTGTATTAACACCTTCAATGATTAATTCCTCTAAGGCACATCTCATTTTTCTAATACATTCTAATCTTGTTTGCGCAAAAACAATAAGCTTTAATATCATTGAATCATAATATGGAGAAATTTCATATCCAGCATAAACTGAACTATCAATTCTAACACCCTTACCACCAGGAACATGAATAAATTTAATCATTCCTGGGTCAGGCCTAAAGTCATTTTTCATGTCTTCAGCATTAATACGGCACTCAATTGCACAACCTAAAAGCTTTATATCCTCTTGTTTATATGACAATTTTAAGCCATAGGCAATTTTAATCATATTTTTTACTATATCAATATTTGTAATTGATTCAGTAACTGAATGCTCAACCTGAATACGTGTATTCATTTCAATAAAATAATAATTTTCATCCTTGTCTACCAAAAATTCTAATGTTCCAACACTATCATAATGAACATATTTACAAGCTTTAATAGCTGAAGAATATAGTTTATTTTTTAAATCATCAGAAATACTCTGACATGGTGCTTCTTCAACAAGTTTTTGATTCCTTCTTTGTAAAGAACAATTTCTTTCAAATAAATGAATACAATTCCCATAATGATCACATAGAACCTGAACTTCAATATGCTTAGGATTGGCAATATATTTTTCAATATATAGCTCTGTACTTGAAAAAAATGACTTTGATTCCTCTAATGCCTCTAAATATGCATTATCATAATCACGGGATGTTGTAACAAGTCTTATTCCTTTTCCTCCACCACCTTGAGAAGCTTTTATTAAAATTGGGTAACCAATTTCTTTAGCAATTGCTTTTCCCTCTTCAAGGCTAACAGCACGATAAGAGCCTGGAATAATAGGAACACCTGCTTCTTTAACCATTTGAATAGCTAAGGCTTTATTGCCCATTTTCTCCATAACATCAGCGTTTGGTCCAATGAAAACTAAGCCACATTTTTCAACCATTTTAGCAAACTGAGGATTTTCTGATAAAAAACCAAATCCTGGATGAATTGCATCACAGCCAGTTAAGCATGCAGCAGAAATTATTCTTTCCATATTTAAATATGATTCAGAGCTTGCAGCCTCACCAATACAAACTGCTTCATGAGCTAGCTCTTTATGTAAAGCTTTCTCATCAGCCTTAGAATAAACAGCAACAGTTAAAATTCCCATTTCTTTACATGCTCTAATAATTCTTACTGCAATTTCACCACGATTGGCAATAAGTATTTTTTTAAACATTTTATTCACCTATTACAAATAGATTTTGACCATATTCTACCATTTGGCCATCATTGACTAAAACACGTTCAATAATTCCATCATGTGGAGCTGTAATTTCATTCATTACCTTCATTGCTTCAATAATACAAAGCTTATCACCTTTTTTTACCTTACAGCCTTCGGTAACAAAAGGAGGCATACCTACTGACTGAGCACAGTGAAAAGTACCAACTAAAGGTGATGTAACGTACTCATTTGTGTCTAAAGCATCTTCTTCAAGTGGAGTTTCATTACATATAGCCTTAGATGTCGAATTTGTCATCAAGCCTCTTTTATCTAATTTAATTTTAAAACCCTCTAATTCTAAATCCATAAATGTAACCTTAGAATTTTCAAATATTTTAATAATTTTTTCTACATCTTCAAAATTCATTTTGCAAGTTTCCTTTCAACTAAATTTACGACATCAGCAACAGTAATTAATTCTTCCATTTCCTCTAATTCAATTTGAATATTAAACGCTGTTTCAAGCTCTAAAATCAATTCTACTGCATATAAACTATCTATACCTAGATCATTTTTTAAAATAGCCTTTGGTGTAATTAAAGCTGCATCAACATTTGCACATTCTATAAGTAGTGTTTTAATCTGTTCAAACATATAATTACCTCCAATTAATTGCTTTCTTGTTCCCAAAACTTATCCAAGAACACTTTATAAGCCGCCTCAGAAAATGGTGGTTTTTTAATTTTTTGTAATGTTTCTTCACTTAAAAACCCATTTTGTCCAAATTCTTTTCCTGCCTCGATAAATTTTGCTAAATATCTATTTATCTTATCATTATTTTTTAAATCAATTAATGTCTTTATTTGAGGTACTGTAATACCCAAATAATTATTTCTTCCACATATACAATCATATTGCTTAAACAACGAATCATATACTAAGGCGGAATCACTATACGCACAACTAGTTATAATAATAAACTTACGATTTTTTGGATTACGAATACCATGAAATGATTCGCCATTTACCGGTGGCTTTTGGCCCTTGTATGTACAAACCATACTCATCATTCGATCAGTAAATACCTTCATTATACCTGGCATACCAAAAAAATATAGTGGATAGCTTTCAATAAAAATATCACATTGCTCTATCTTATTTTTTATCATTTGAATATCATCATTTTTAATTACACATTCTCCTGCTGTTCTTCCCCAGCATGAAAGACATCCTGTACATGGATTTATATTCAAATCAATAACATTAATATATTCTACATCACATTGTACTGATTGACATATACCATCTACAAAGGCTTTTGTAGCATATAATGTTGAGCTATTATTCTTTTTAGGACTACCATTAAGTATTAAAACTTTCTTTGGTTTTTCAGTACACCAACTCATATAAACTCCTATTATCTATTATAAATTGTACTTCTTTCAACTTTAGTAAATGTCAAAGTACCCTTAGCAAAAATTTCATTATCAACTTTGACAACTGCATCAAATACAGTTAATGGTCCAATAATTTTTGTCTTATTGACTGTTATATCAAGAGTATCACCAGGAATAACAGCCTTAATAAACTTAAATCCATCAATTTTTAATAAAACATAAATCATATCAGGATTATTTGCTTCATCATCAATTACTAGCGAACATAATTGAGCACATGCTTCAGTAATTAAAACACCAGGCATAATTGGTGCATCAGGAAAATGACCCATAAAATATGGTTCATTTACTGATACATTCTTAATACCTCTTGCGCTCTCATTAGGATTTAATTCAATAACTCTTTCAATCATTTGAAAAGGAGGTCTTTGTTTAATTCTCTTATTAATTTCATTAATCGTCATCATAACGAAATACCCCCATCAATTGTTAAAACCTGACCAGTCATATATGATAGTTCATCACTTGCAAGCATTGAAACAACAGCAGCAACCTCTTCTGCCTTACCAAATCTTTTAGCAGGAATATTTTTTAGATATTCCTCCTTAACCTCATCAGATAGAGCATCAATCATCTCTGTTGCAATAAAACCTGGGGCAACAGCATTCACTCTGATACCATATGGTGCCATTTCCTTTGCAAGCGTCTGTGTAAATGTATTAACAGCTCCCTTAGTAGCTCCATATACAGTTTGACCTGGTAAAGCAAACTTACCACTAACAGAAGACATATTAATAATAACACCTGACTTTTTTCTAAACATTTTAAGACCAACCTGCTGTGCACAATAAAAGTAGCCTTTAACATTTAAATTTAAACATGAATCTAGGTTTTCTTCCTTCATTGTAAGTAAATATTCATCTCTAACGATTCCTGCATTATTTACTAAAACATCGATTTGTCCGTATTCCTTATAAACATCTCTAACCATATTTCTAACCTCAGGAAGCTTAGAAACATCAGCCTTATAAATCATGCCTGTTCCACCAAAAGCTTTAATTTCTTCTAAAACCTCTGAAGCCTTTGCCTCATTACTGCTATAGTTAATAACAACAGTAAATCCATCCTTAGCTAATCTAACAGCACAAGCTCTTCCTATTCCTCTTGAAGCTCCTGTTACAAGTGCAACCTTCATATTAACCTCCTACTTACTTACTACAACTGCAGTATATGATCCACCTGCGCCATATGCAGTAATTAATACTTTATTTAAACTCTTTGAAGCAACTTTCTTTCTTGTAATTGAATCACCAAAAATATAAGCATTATCTTCTTCTATTTTACCTGAAAGCATTAATGCAGCATGAGCAAATGATAATGTTGCACTTGCTGCTCTACCTTCACCAGTTCTTTCCTTTATATTAAATACAGGAATACTAGAAAGCTTATCATTAAATAATTTTTTGTAAACATTAATCTCTAAATTATCTACAGAATAATGTCCATTTCCAAATCCATAGATTGCATCAATATCATCTATACTTAAATTTGCATCATCTAATGCATTCTTAATAGCATTAACTAAACCTTCATCAGAACCCTTTAAAGTTCCAAATGGAACACTTGAATGAGCCATACCGTAGCCATTTACATAACAATATACCTTTGAATTTCTTTCCTTTGCAGCCTCAACTGATTCTAATAAAACAGAAATACTACCATCAGCCAACACAAAGCCATTTCCGTTATTGTATGGTTTACTATTTTCAATTAATCCTAGCTTATTATATAGTTCATCAATAACTTCTATATTCTCATCTGTACCAGTAGCTAAAATGTAATCCTCTTGGCCTTGGCGAATAATATTCATACCATAGGCTATACTTTGTAAACCTGATTGAGCTCCATTTGTGACTGTTACATTATAACCCTTAATACCTGAACAAATTGATAAATAGCCACCCGCTGCATTATATACTGTATTAGGGAATTTAAAGGCGCTTCCATTTGCATTACCTTTTTCAGCAATATTTTCTTCAAAACTCAAACAAGTACCTAAAGCACCTTCACTAGATCCTACAACAATACCAATCTTTGTCGCATTACAATCAGTTACTGTAAATTCTCCATCTTTTAATGCATACATACCTGAAACAGCTTGAAGCTGTGATAAATTATCTAATTTTCTATAGAATGCCATTTTTAATCCTAAAGCATTATAATCATTTGAATCAACCTTTGAGCTAATAGAAGTTCCTTCTATAGACACATTATTTTTAATTGCTTCAACGTAATTAGCTACATCATTACCAAAAGGTGTTACTAGTCCAAGACCAGTAACTGCAACTGGCGCTTTTGATGTACTAACAGTAACATTACCTTGATTTTTACTAAAAACAATACTAGCATTATTACCACCAAAGGCAAAAGAGTTACTCATTACAGTTTCTAGATTTTTATCTTCTACCTTATTTGGTACAAAATTAATATTTCTAGCTTTTTCTTTAAGAATAATTAAATCATCTTCACTATATCCTATAGTAGGTAAAACCTTATTAGAAACTAAACACTTAATAGCAAAAACAGCCTCAATAGCCCCAGCAGCTCCTAAACAATGTCCCACCATAGCTTTTGTTGATGAAACTGATAAGTCTCCATTTGTATCATCAAAAATTGTATGAAGTGATAAGAATTCAGCCTCATCATTTTTAGCAGTACCTGTGCCATGTGCATTGATATATCCTATTTCAGCTTCATCTATACCTGAATTACTAATAGCCTTTCTAATTGCATTCATTTGACCCTCACCATCAGGACGTGGTGCAGTAATATGATGAGCATCACTACTTACACCTGAACCTAGAATTTCACAATACATCCTAGCATTTCTCTTTTGTGCATGCTCATAAGACTCAACAATTACACAGCCAGATCCCTCACCTAAAGTAATACCTGTACAATGATTAAATGGTGAGCAAGGATTAGAATCTAATGCATGAAGAGCTAAAAATCCAGAATATGGAACTGAAGCAAATGCATCAGCACCACCAGCTAAAACAATATCAGCCTTGCCAGCTCTAATCAAATCACATGCATAAGCAATACTTATTGTACCTGCAGCACATGCATTAGCAATATTTGAAACAACACCACCAGCATGGCAATAGCCTGCAACTTGATTTGCGATAGTTGAGATAGGCATTCTTAATATATCATCTTTATTTTTACCATTCTTGTAGTAGCTTTCAATACTTACAGCACCACCAACGCAGCTACCCATGATAACACTTACTCTAGTTGAACCATTAAAATCACCCAAATTAGCATCGTCAAGAGCTTCCTTAGCTGCCTTTATGCATAACTTTGAAACTCTATCCATTCCCTCTGTATTAGGAATTGTATTAACATCAAAGCTTACCTCAGCCGCAAGCTTAGCATAACAATTTTCAGTATCAACTGTTTTTGTTTCTTTTATACCAGAAATAGATTTTAACGCATTTTCAAAGCATTCATCAACTGAATTACCAATTGCATTAATCATACCAAGTCCAGTAACAACGCAACGATTTTTATTTATAGTCATATTTTTCTATCCTTTCATAAAAAATAATTGCAAAGCAGACAGCTTTGCAATTAAATCTAATTACATATTTGCAATAATATAAGCTGTTAATGTATCAATGCTCTTGAAGTGTGACTTATCAATTCCTGATGTAGCAACTCCATATGTTTCATCAATAAAAGAAACAAGCTCAATTGAATCAATTGAATCTAGACCGATTCCATCACCAAATAATGGAGTATCATATTCAAGCTCTGCTGGATCTACTCCTAAGTTAGAACATAAAAAATCCTTTAAAGCTTCTTTAATTTCAATATCCTTCATAATTAATAATCCTCTCTATAAATTCTACATGTTCCTTGAACATAGCATTATTATATTAATAATGTAACTAAATGTCAAGTCAACTTAACTTTTTTTTAATAAAAATGACAATAAAAGTCAATTTTTTCATACTTAAAATGTAATCATATCATAAATTGATGTATTCAATGGTAAATAATTGAAATCAAAAAAAATTTTTGCTATAATATCAAGTACTTTGAAAGGAGTAGCTTAAATTGAAAGTAAAAGATTTATCTATAATGGCAATATTATTATCATTATTAGTAGTATGCTCTAAAATATCTATTCAAATAGGACCAATTCCAATTACACTTCAAACCTTTGCAGTCATAATAATTGGTTTTATACTTAAAACAAAAAAAGCATTAATTTTGTTTTTAACATATATTATCATGGGAATCATAGGTATACCAGTCTTTTCTGGTGGTGGTGGATTTGATTATTTGCTGAAACCAAGCTTTGGATTTATTATCGGATTTTTATTATCAGCATTAATTACAGGCATTAATTCAAATAAAAAGATTTTTACCTTTATTCAAGGCTTCCTAGGCTTATTTATAATCAATATCTTCGGTTTACTTTACATGTACATAATATTAAACTATTATATGCAATTAGATAAAGATATAGTCTATGTTTTACAGGCAGGATTAACTCCTTTTATCTTAAAGGATTCTATTAGTGTTCTAATTGCTAGTCTAGCATATGTTAGATTAAAACCAATCACAAATTATACTTATAATATTATTTATGAATAAAAATATAGATGGCTTATTAACGCCATCTATATTTTTATATTCTTTAATATTGAGTTGATATCAATATTATTAAGCATATTTGGAATAACATCTTTAAAGGAATCTCTTTGTGTTTCTTCTAAGCTTATTATATCAACAATACCATTTGTATTTTTTATTAAACAAATTGGTGTTACACCAATAGACCCACTAGCACCATCACTATCCTTTAAATCTGTTTTTAAATTTAAAAATGAAATTTTTACCTTATAAACTGGAATTAAAGAAATATTATTACCTAATTCTTCTTTAGCTCCTAAAACTAACCTACCTTCTAATAATTTTGAAATAAATTGTAAACTTTCCATATTACTCCTCTATTCTAACATTATATTTTTTATACCAATAATGAATTTGGTATAAATAAGCCATTAAGGCTGTTTTTCTCATTAATTGTCCATACCATGGAGTCTCAAGCTCCTTATCAGTATCTATCAATTCTCTAATTTTATTTATATCAAATAACTCATATAAAACACTCGTTTTATCTTCAAGTGCGATAAATAAAAGTGATTTAACCATTTCAGTATAATCTTTTGACATACTCTTTGGATAAGGACTTTTTTTTCTGGTTATTACATCAGAAATGACCTCATTACTAAAGGCATCTCTTAGAAGCTTTTTTTCTACCTTGGATCTATATTTATATTTATAGGGTATATTATATAATAGTTCCACTAGGTCCTTATCACAAAATGGTACTCTAACCTCTATTGAAGAGCCCATCGTCATTCTATCTTTTCTTTCCAAGAGATTGGTCATAAAATACTTAATATTTAAATAAGTCATTATACGATGTTTTTTTTCATTTTCTGTATCAGTAGCTAATAATGGTGTTTTAGATTTTGCATTCTTATATTCATTTGAAACATATTCCTTTAATTTTAGCTTACTTCTCCACTTGTTATTTAATAAAGATTCACGATAATCTAAATTTCTAATCCAAGGAAAAGTATTTTTTTCTTTGCTTTTTAAATAATACCATGAATATCCTGCAAATAGTTCATCAGCACACTCACCAGATAAAGCAACCTTATGATTTTGTTTTATTGTATCTGCGAGTAAAATCATTGAGCTATCTATATCAGTCATTCCCGGAGAATCTCTTTGAATAACAGCTCTCTTTAAATTATTAACAAGAGTCTCATTATCAATTAAAACCGTATGTAGATTTGATTTAATGCTTTCGCTTACAAGCTTTGCATAATCTAAATCTCTTGATATTTCAAAGGCATTAGGTTTAAATTCTTCTTTATTTCCCTCATAATCAACTGTATATGTATCTAAATTAACATTACTTTTGGCCATTATTGTTGAAATGATTGATGAATCTAACCCTCCTGACAAAAATGATGAAACACCAACATCTGAAATCATTTGTTTATTAATGGCCTTGTTCACTAAATTTTTAATATCTAAAACTGCCTGTTGATAGCTTTTTGTATACTTATATACTGGTAACTCATAATATTTTGATAAGCTAAGTCCATTTTTATTAAATCTTATATAATACCCTGGTGGTAGCTCATAAATACCCTTATAAATTGTCTTTCCTTCACTATGTGATGGTCCCATACCTAACAATTCACATAGACCGTCTTTATTTACAATTGCCTCATGAGTATAAGCGAGTATTGCTTTTATTTCACTTGCAATAAACAAGTCATTATCTATTAAAGTATAATAAAGAGGTTTTACACCAAACATATCTCTAACTGCTAAAACTTCTTCGTCATAAGTATATACAAATGAAAAAATGCCATTAAGATGTTTCAATGCCTGTTCCTTTTGCTCGATTAATAGCCTCAATAAAACTAATGTATCAGAATTAAATTCTGGTTTTATTTTTAAATGCTTTATGAGTTCAGATGTATTATATAGTTCTCCATTATAGATTAAATGATTGTTTAATATACTCATCGGCTGCTTACCATTTTTTATATCGATTATTGATAGTCTTTTATGACCAAATGAATGATACTTAGTAAACAAATACCCAAAATCATCAGGGCCACGGTGGTTTAATGTATCGCAAGCTGAAATAAAATCATTATAGTTTGTTCCATTATGAAAATTACTTTTATATACTATTCCACACAATTTTATCACTTCCGATATTACAATATGAGAAATATAAAAAAATGTGATTATTTATAAAAATAACCACAATAAAAATCCGAATCCAAATGATAATAAATTTGCAAATAAGGTATATAATACAATACCCTTTTTACCTTTGTCTTTCCTATTACATAGCTTTTTGTAAAAAAACATCTCTATAAAACAAATTATTAACTCAAATAATATTAATAGTGGAAATGAATAGATAATCAATAAAATGTTCCTACCCTGATAATAAGTGACATAGTTTAGACCAATATTTAAAATGAACTGAGTAATTATATTAATGATACTAATTCTAATAATTGACTTTCTGTCAAATTTATAAAGTAAACCAAGACCTACCTCAATTACCAAAGTAATTATAATTCTTATTAGCAATAGTCCAATTTCTTTTCCATAATTGTAATTATTAAAAAGCTTAAAATCATTTATTAAACTATTAGAAAAATTTACATAATAATAAGTCCCAAAAGCATATAAATTATATTCTAATGACGTAACTAATTTTTCATTAATTTCATCATAAACAACTAGTTTAAATGCTTTTGGTGGATAATAACCAACTCTGATAGAAGCTGATGTAATATCCTCACCATAATATACTCTATCAAATAGGTACTCATCCTCCTGTAATGATATTTTACTATATAAAACCATGATTCTTTGTTTTTCAATTTCATTTAAATAATCCAATTTATCTATATTATCTTGATTAATACCAATATGAGGACCATTATATTCACTAAAAACAATTAGACCAAAATAATAATTAGATTTTTCCAAATCATCAATTTTAATCTCTAAATATGGCTTAGGACCAGTATCTGCCTTAACAGGCTGAAGCATAAGTAAAAATATTATAATAGATGATAAAAACAATAAATACTTTTTCATAACTACACCATCCTCATATCTATATTGTAAAGAAAAAAATAGATATAAACACCAATTATAGCTTTGAATTTTGTCAAGTAATAATTTACATTCCAAAAATTTATTAATTACTTAGCTTTTTATTACATTTTTTAATTCGTTCAACAAAGCCTAGCTTAGTGTAGTATTTAATTGCTTTATCATAATTACCTGATAATTCATATAAGTAGGCATCCTTAGCCATACCTTCAATG
Organism: Anaeroplasma sp.; assembly: GCA_051874325.1. Taxonomy (GTDB): domain Bacteria; phylum Bacillota_I; class Bacilli_A; order Acholeplasmatales; family Anaeroplasmataceae; genus Anaeroplasma. The sequence goes on along the minus strand of JBJEFS010000030.1, from coordinate 3,015 downwards.
CTTGATTCAGGGATTCTTTGATAACCAACTAAATCATATCTACCATATCTTAACAATACTCTTTCAAGACCTGTAAAAAAACGATCTCGGTAATTCTTATCCTCTTCGTTTAAATCAATTTTATCAACTTCTTTTTTTATTTCTTCCTTTAATTCAAAATCAAGCTTTTTATACTTTAGCTCATCAAGCAATAATTGATAAACACAAGTATAAATATATCTTTCACTTCTAAATTGATTATCACCTGTTTCCATCATATTAAATGCCTGTAAATCCATTTCCCAGCATAATTCAATTGACTCTCTACTTTGAGTCTTTACTCCTAATAACTTTAGCATTTCTTCAACATCCATATAAACTACTCCCCAACTAATTTTTTTCCTAATTCATCTAACCCATTATTATATGTTTGATCAAGCTGAAGTGGTACTATAGTAACATAACCCTTATCAGCGTAATAGACATCCGTATTCTCATTCATATCATGAATTTCTTCTTCACTTGCTGTTATATATGTGTGTGGTCCATTTTTTTCAAAAATAGTTTTAAAAATTTTGATTCCCTGCCTACATATTTTAATTCCTTCTGACTTCTTATAATCTTTTATAGGAAAATTAACATTTAATACATAATTATTAGAATATAACTTTTTATTAAAAATAATCTTAAGAATTCCATTAAGTTCATTTTTTACAATATCAAAATGATTAAAATCAGTTGATATGGCAACTGAGGGAATACCATTAATTAGTCCTTCTCTAGCAGCCGCTACAGTGCCAGAATAAATAATATCAGTACCAATATTTAAACCATTGTTAATACCAGAGAAAACAACATCAAATTTTACGTCTAAAATAGCTGTTGCAAGTCTTACACAATCACTTGGCATTCCACTTACTTTATACTTTTTAAATCTTTCATCTGAAACATCAACAAAATCTATTGGCTTATGTAATATTATACTATGACTTGAGGCTGAACGACCGGAATCTGGAGCACTAACATAGACATTCCCAAATTCAGCTAATGCATTGACTAAAATATTAATTCCTTCTGCCTCTATTCCATCATCATTTACAACTAAAAAATTCATTTAATCACCTAATTCATTAAAACTTATGTCAAAATTATAACATAAAAAAAGGACTATAAAAAGTCCTAACTTATACATAATTAATTCACTAAGTCCTTCTTCATCCATTTATCGCTTTTAAATCTAAAAATAAATATAATAGCTCTAATTATCTCATCAAATGCCATTGATATCCAAACACCAATTATTCCTAATTCAAAAACAATTCCTAAAATATAACTACCTAATGTTGCTACAAGCCAACAAAAGGCAACAGCTGAAATCGTTGGAAACATCACATCTCCACTTGTCTGTAGAGCTCTAACCATAACAATATTTATAGCTCTACCTATTTCAAGTGCAATCTCAACATACATAATTTTACAGCATAAATCAACAACATCCTGATCAGATGTTAATAAACTGAATATCCATTTTCCATTAAATGCAAGTAAGCATGCAAAAATAATCGAAACAACTAAAGAAACTATGGTAGTGTTCCAAACAAGCTTTTTTGCTAATTCTCGTTCATTAGAACCTAAATATCTACCTAATAGAATCTGCATTCCTTGACTAGCTGCATTAACAAATAAGTAAGTAATGTACGCAAGCATTGAAGCATAAGTTTTAGCTGCTGGTGCTGCAACAGAAATTGACACACCAATGATATTAATAAAAGATACAATTACTATTTGACTTAGACTATATGATATTGATTCTCCACATGCTGGTAGACCTATATTAATAATTTTCTTTAATTCTGCCTTCTTAAGTGGAAATAAGCCCTTAATACCTAAATTTAGTTTTATTTTTGTTTTGCAAACAATAAATAATAGAATAACTCCAACAAATCTTGAGATTGTTGAGCCGAGTGCTACTCCAACTGTACCAGGTAAATTTAAAGCATAAAGAAATAGAGCATTAAGTAATATGTTAAATAAGTTAAATATGACTGAGATAACTAAACTATGTACCATTAACTCATTACTTCTTAAATAACTTGCAAGTGATAACATCATAGCTTGTAAAAAGACAGCTCCACCTGTTATTCTTAAATAAATTACTGCATGAGGTAAAACATCTTTTGTAACCTGCATTGCCATTAATAAAGGTTTTGCAAAAAATGCTAGTATAATTGAGATTATAATACCAACTAATAAATTAAAATAAAATGATATTTTATAAACGATTTTTTCTTTTTCAATTTCTTTAGCACCTTTATATTGATTAATTAATATCAAAGATGCAGCTGACAAAACTGATAAAGATACAACTAATAAATCTAGAATGGAATTAGCTTGGTTTATAGCTGTTGCTAAAACATCATTTTTAACCATTATTTTATCAACATTGCCTGCTAATATTTGTAATAATAATTCTATAAATATAGGAATTGTTAGTAATATAAGTAATTTAATATTAATCTTCTTCATTATATTTTTCTCCTACCAAGCAGATATTATAATACAATTTTATTTTAAATAAATATGTAAGTGTTTTTAAAGAAAAAAAACTAGGAATACCTAGCTTTGTATTATAAACAGACTAGCTGTTAATTAACCATTAAGAAAATCCTCATTTACTTCTATATCTAAATCTTCAATATCATCATCATTTGTATCAATTGGATTAAATACAGTTACTTGCATCTTAGTTTCACCAATAACTTCTGCTAATATTTCAAATTCAATATCTAATAAAATATTATCCTCTACTATTTTTGCATCTGTAACCTTTGGATGTCTTAAAATTTTAGCTAAAATATCATCACTATTTTTCATATAATCTGTTACTATTTTTTTAACTTTTATATCCTTTTTATAAGATATATTTTCTCTTATGACATCAGTTTTAGTATTTTCTTCAGTAGAATACCAAATATTAACCTCAAGATTACCTATTATATCAACTATATTATCTCTTTTTGAAGCTTCAAATTCATG
>JBJEFS010000029.1:0-17325 GCA_051874325.1 Anaeroplasma sp. | reverse complement strand
CATGATTTATTATCCAACATCCTAATATAGAATAAGGATGAACTGTAGTCTTTAATTCATGGGATAAATGTATAACCTTTTTACCCTTTGCTACTACAGCTTTGGTTACTATTTCACGGACTTCATTCATTATAAATACCTCCCTATTCCTATTATATGAAATTATTATTTAATAAGTTCGAAAACTTATTTAAAGATTTAATCTACATTGTATAATATGCTTTAACATAGAAATAATGTTAATAATATATTTGTACAATTTAGATATAAATGATATAATTTTATAAAGAGGTGTTTTAAATGAAGGTATTAGCATTAATATTTGAAGGATTTGAGGAAGAGGAAGCAATTGCTCCATTTGCTTTATTAAGACGTGTTGGAGTTGATTTAACTATCGCAAGTAATAAAACAACTGTTAATGGTTCACATAATATTAGTTTAACAAATATAAAATTAATTAATGAAATAAATTATCAGGATTATGATTGCTTAATTATTCCAGGTGGTGCACATTATAAGTTTTTAAAGAAATCTGAATTAGTCCATAGTATTATAAACTATTATTTTAATAATAATAAAATAGTATGTGGTATATGTGCTGCCCCAACTATTTTTGGAATGCTAGGACATTTAAAAAATAAAAACTATACCTGCTTTACCTCTATGAATGAAGACTTTAAAGGAATCTACCATAATACTGGTGTCGTTATAGATGGTAACCTTATTACTGCCAAAAGTGTTGCATATTCAATTGAATTTGCCTATGCTATTATAGAAAAATTATATGGAAAGGCAAAACTTGAAGAATTGTTTAAGCATATTTATTATGAGAAATAAAATACCTCTAAAAATGATTAATTGGTACCAAACTAGGGTATCGCCTAACACAACACCAAAATGCCGTTTTTATCCAACCTGTAGTCAGTATGCTAAGGAATGCTATGAGAAATTTAATTTTGTTAAAGCAAGTTATTTAACTTCAAAAAGACTTCTAAAATGTAATCCTTTTTTTAAAGGTGGGTATGATCCTGTTCCACTTAGAAAGGAAGAAAAAAATAATAAATAGAAAAAGAATCCATCTATTTTAATGGATTCGTAGCTCCAATTAAATTCCAGTTTTTTGGAGTTTTTTTATTATAAATAATTATTAATTATCTTTTTTGTTTATTCTTTTGTCTAAATTATCTTCAATATATCCAGTCATATCAAGAAGAATATTATCTACTATATTTAATAATTCTAAATATTCTTCAACAAATGGTAAATCAAAAAGTTCTTCTTTTAGCTTATTATATTCATCTAATTGATTTTTATATTGATTAATCTGATTATATTCCTTAGAATTAACCATTTGAACCTGAAGCTGTTTTAATTTGTTAAAAATTGAATTAATTCTTTGATTATTATCAATATAATTTTCTAGCTCATGAATTCTCTTTACTTCTGGCAAGGCTAGAATATAATCTATAACTTTATCAAGACTATTCACATAATTCTCCAATCATAAACCATGTTTTAGCTTCTATTATTTTTACATCAACAATCCTACCAATTAAAGATTTATCAGTTGATTTAAAATGAGTCAATTTCAAATGCTCAGAATAGCCACACATCATTTCTTCGCCATTCTTACTTTCGCCATCAACTAACACCTTAACAACTTTACCAACAAATCTTTCATGACCTTTTTTATAGCCAATATTGACAAGTTCAATTAATCTATTTAAACGATTATGTTTTTCATCCTCACTAACATTATCAGGCATTTTAGCAGCTGGTGTACCTTCTCTTTTTGAGTAGATAAAAGTAAATGCGCCTTCAAAATTAGCTTCTTTAACCAGTTTTAATGTATTTTGAAATTGTTCTTCTGTTTCATTTGGAAAGCCAACAATAATATCAGTAGTTAAAGAAATATCAGGAACTAGCTCTCTTAATCGATTAACCTTTGTCATATACTCCTCATATGTATATTTACGATTCATTATTTTTAAGATATCATTGTCTCCAGATTGGACAGGTAAATGTAATTGTGGCATTACAGACTTACAATCACGCATGGCTAGCATTGTTTTCTCATCTAAATCCCTAGGATGAGATGTGGTGTATCTAATTCTTTTAATACCTGTTTTATCTAAATCATATAATAGATCACCAAATGTATAATCATCATTTAAATCCTTACCATAGGCATTAACATTTTGTCCTAGTAAAGTCACCTCCTGGTAACCATTTGCAACGAGCTCTTTTACTTCATTAATTATATCCTCTTTAGCTCTTGAACGCTCTTTACCTCTTGTATAAGGAACAATGCAATAGGTGCAAAATTCATCGCAACCAAACATAATATTAACCCAGGCCTTATGCTTAAAGGCTCTTGATTTAGGAACATCCTCCACAATATTTCCTTCTGTTGATAATACTTCTACAACCTTAGACTTTGTAAAATATGCTTGATAAATTAATTCTGGTAGGTGATGTCTATTATGAGTTCCAAAAACAATATCAATAAAATCATATGAAGCTAATATTTTATTAGTTGCGTTTTCCTCTTGAGGCATACATCCACAAATACCAATAATCATATCAGGATTTTCTCTTTTCTTTCCCTTAAGCTGTCCTAAAACACCCCAAATTCTTTGTTCTGCATTTTCTCTAATGGCACATGTGTTTAAAATAACTACATCTGAATTCATAGGATCATCAGATAATTTAAAACCAACATTTTCTAAAATACCAGACATTATTTCACTATCAGCTTCATTACCTTGACAGCCATATGTAAAAATATAATAGCTTTTACCATTTCCTATAGTACTATATTTATCATTTAATTTATATCTAATTGTTTCGCATTGATTTTTACTACGAAGCTTAGCTTCCTTTAAGGAAGGCATAGAAATTTTAATATTTTTCATTTTTATCACCATTCCGTATTATACAATATCTAGCTAAAATATGCAAATAAAAAGAAAAACCACCAAAATGGTGGAATTAGATTGCTTTTACAATTAATTTAATTGCTGTTTTTTCTTCACCTTCAATTAAAATATCTGAAAAAGCAGGAATAACTATCAAATCCTTACCTGTTGGTGCAACATATCCTCTTGCGATTGCGATAGCTTTAATTCCTTGATTTAAGGCTCCCGCTCCAATAGCCTGCATCTCAACAACATTTTTACTTCTAAAAGCATTTGCTAAAGCTCCTGCTACACTACTTGGCTTTGATTTTGTTGATATTTTTAATATTTCCATAACTACATCCTCCTACTAAAGTATATGTAGGAAGTTATTAATTATTCTTATATCTTTTATTAATTCTTGTAATTTGTCTTTTTGGTCCTAAATCAATTACTACACCATTGATTTGGTAATCCTCTGTCGCCTGTACCTTTAATGGTTCAAATACCCCTGTTTTAAAACGATTAATTACCATATCTTTATCATCACCCAATATACTATCATATGGTCCACACATACCCATATCAGTAATATAGCAGGTATTATTGTACACCTGTTCATCAGCAGTTTGACAATGAGTATGAGTACCTAAAACTGCATCAACCCTTCCTGCAAATTCATAGAAAAAGGCCTTTTTTTCACTAGTTGCATCACCATGAAAATCTACAATAATATAATCTGCCTTAATTTCCTTTAATAAATTATCCATTACTTTAAATGGACAGTCAAGTGGAGTATTAGAAAATACTCGACCTAACATATTAATAACAGCTATAATTTTATCATTGTATTTAATATATAAAACATTTTTTCCATAGCTAGTATTTAAATTAGCAGGTCTAACAATAGTTGCATCATTCATATAATCCTTTATCTCAGATTTTGAAAAGGTATGATTTCCCATGCTTATTCCACTAATTCCTAGTGATTTAAGCTGCTTATAATGCTTTTCGAACAATCCCTTTCCTCCTGAAGTATTCTCAGCATTTACACATACTAAATTTATTTTATACTCCAATTTAATTTGTTCTAAGTTTTTCTTTAATACATTTATTGTAGATTCACCCACAATATCACCAAGATATAGTATTCTCATATTAATCTCCTAAATTTAATAAAAGAGTGACAAATGTCACTCCTTTAATTATTTTGCTACATCAACAGCACGTGTTTCTCGAATAACTGTAACTTTAATAGTACCAGGATAAGAAAGCTTGTTTTCAATTTCTTCCTTTATTTGTCTTGCAATAGCAATAGTAGATAAATCATCAACCTCATCAGGATTAACAATAACCCTTACTTCACGACCAGCCTGAATCGCAAAGCTTGAAGATACACCCTTAATACTATTTGAAATAGCTTCAAGATTTTCCAAACGTTTTGTGTAATTTTCTAATGAATCACTTCTAGCTCCAGGTCTTGCAGATGATAACGCATCAGCCGCTGCAACTAAAACAGCAATAATTGACTTTGGTGCAACATCCTCATGGTGAGAAGCAATTGCATCAACTACCTCTTTTGGCTCATGATATTTATTGGCAAGCTCAACACCAATGTCAACATGACTACCTTCAATTTCATGATCAACAGCTTTACCGATATCATGAAGTAAACCTGCTCTTCTTGCTAAAATCTCATTTTCACCAATTTCAGAAGCAAGCTTACCAGCAAGCATTGCAGTTTCAATTGAATGCTTTAAAACATTTTGTCCATAGCTTGTACGATAGTTTAACCTACCTATTAATCTAACTAAATCAGGATGAATTTTTCCAATACCAGTTTTAAATACAGCGTCTTCACCCATTTCACGAATGTTCATTTCGACCTCGCCGCGACAACGTTCAACAACCTCTTCGATTCTTCCTGGATGAATTCTACCATCACTAACAAGAATTTCAAGAGATCTCTTTGCAATTTCACGACGCACAGGATCAAACCCAGATAATACTACAGCCTCTGGAGTATCGTCAATAATTAGGTCAACACCAGTTAAAGATTCTATAGTACGTATATTTCTACCTTCTCTACCAATAATTCTTCCCTTCATTTCTTCAACTGGTAGAGATACTGTTGAAACAGTATTTTCTCCGGCAGTTTCTCCAGCATACTTTTGAATAGCTAAAGCTAAAACATTTTTAGCTTTAGACTTAACCTCAGCCTTAGCCTTTTCTTCTTCGTCTCTAATGTATGTAGTAATTTCTTGCTTCATACTTTCACGAACAGAATCCATAATAATTTTTCTAGCCTCTTCACGTTTCAAATTGGCTATTTCGATAAGCTTTTGCTCTTGAGCCTTCAAAATGGCTTCAATCTTATTATTTTGTTGCTCTAAATCTGCTTTTCTTTCATCAATTTTGATTTCTTTTGTATTAAGCATCTCTTCACGCCTATCTAAATTACTAGAACGACGATCAAGAGTATCTTCTCGTTGATTAAGTTTATTTTCTAATTCAACAACAACATTTTTTCTTTCCTTAATATCATGATCAGCCTCTTGCCTTAAATCAGCAATCTCTTGCTTAGCTTCAATAATTGATTCTTTCTTTTTCTTTTGAGCCTCTGCTTCAGCATCAGCTATAATTCTTTCAGCTTCTTGCTTAGTTGCAGAAAGGGATTTTTCATGAATCTTAATTCTTATAAAATATCCTAATACCATTCCGACAACTAAACCCAAAACAATAAGGATAACCCATACAGGCTCAGGCAAAGCTGATAACATTGTTATTAGCATAAATGCCTCCCTTAATTTCTAAAGTTTTTTTATCAAACCTTGTTTTATATTATACTTTTTTTATTAATGTTAGTCAATGGAAAATAAATATTAATAGTTTTTTGTTGACTTTTGTACTTTATTTTAAAACAACATCTAATATCATCATTATCAAAAAACCTATAGCAAAAAATAAATTAGCTAAAGATTTATTATTTGCTTGAGACTCAACCAATAATTCATCAATAACAACGTATATCATACATCCAGCAGCAAAAGCCAAAAGATATGGGAGAGCTATGCTCATATACTTAATCAAACATATTGTAATTATTGAGAATATAGGTTCTACAATTCCTGTTAATAATCCAACTATAAATGACCTACACTTAGTTAATCCATGTGATCTCAATGGTAAAGAAATAATAGCACCCTCTGGAATATTTTGAATTGATATACCAATAGATAATAGCATTGCTGATGTAATTGTAAGAGCTACATTACCATAGTAAGCTGCTGCAACTGCAACTCCAACTGCCATACCCTCAGGGATATTATGTATCGTTACAGCGAATATAAGTCTTGATAATTTATCACTTTTTTTAATTATTTTAGGTTTTATCATATCAATTAAAGCAAATAACAAAAAACCAATAAAAAAGCCAATTGAAGCTGGTAAAAATGCCAACATTCCTAATCCAGATGAATATTCAATAGATGGTATTAATAATGACCAAATCGATGCCGCAACCATTACACCTGCAGCGATTGCTAATAAATATTTTTCTATTTTATTAGTGACCTTATTACTTAATGTAAATGAAGATAATGAACCTAATGTAGTACCTAAAAATGGTAATAAAATTGCCAATAATATCATATAAACACTCCTTTAGCTTATATGATATTATATGAATCTAAATCTATTTCCCTTAGTCATTTATCTTATCATTCAAATTTTAATTCAAAGTCAACTAGTCCTTCATAAAAATCATCTTCATGAGTAACTAAAATAACACTTCCTGGAAATTGATCAATTGCTTCCCATAATTCAGCCTTTGAAGCAATATCCAGATGATTTGTTGGTTCATCAAAAATTAAAACATTGCTTTTCTTCATCGTCATTAGAGCAAGTCTTACCTTAGTCTGTTGACCTCCTGATAAGCTTACCATTGGTTTAGTAGCCAAATCTCCTTTAATTCCAACACTAGCTAGAATACTTCTTAATTCCCCATCGGTCTTGAGATGATAATAATATCTTAAATACTCAATTGGATTTACATTATCACTATATTGTTCCTCTTGAGAAAAATAGTTTAAATCAGCAGATGGATTCCAAATATAATCTCCTGAGAGCTTAGGTATTAAACCTAATATAGTTTTTAAGATAGTAGATTTGCCAACGCCATTATGTCCTAAAATAGCAATCTTCTGGTTATGCTTCATCAAATAATTTAAATCACTTAATACAGCTTTATTATTATATCCAACTGTTAAATTATTTAGTTTTAATACTTCTTGCCCAAGTCCTCTTGAAAACGGGAATTTAATATGCATTGGCTCATGATTTTTAGGTTTCTCAAGAGTTTGTATTTTTTCAAGCATTTTTCTTCTTGATTGGGCTCTTTTTGTAGTTGTAGCTCTAACAATATTCTTATTAATAAAATCTTGTGTTTTCTTAATAAATGCCTGTTGATTCTCATATGCTCTAGCGTATTGAGCATCTCTTAATTCTTTTTCCTTTAAAAATATTTCATATGGCATATTATACCTAGTTAAAATCTTATTATCCAAAGAATATACTACTTTCCCTATTTTTCTTAGAAATCCTTCATCATGACTAATTACAACAAAGGATTTTTTAAAATCATTTAAATAAGAAGCTAACCATTCAATGTGGGCAACATCTAAAAAATTAGTAGGCTCATCCATCAATAAGACATCTGGAGCTTCTAATAATAATTTAGCAAGATATACCTTAGCTCTTTGACCACCTGATAACTTTGAAAGTGGGGTATCAAGACCATAACTTGAAATACCTAATCCATTTACCATATTACCCATAGTTGAATTCATTGCATAGAAATTAGTTCTTTCTAATTCCTCTTGAATCGATTGAGCGTATGATAAGTATTTATCATATTCATACTCTTTACAGTCAGCAAGCTTTTCATAATATGAATTCATTAATGCTTCTTTTTTTATTAATGGGGCAAAAACCTCAGTTATATAGTCATAAATTGAAATATCGGTTTTCACCTTAAGATGTTGATCTAAATACCCATATGAAACATTATTCATCCAAGTAATAGATCCAGCATCTGGAATTAAATTCTTAGCTATTAAATTCATGAATGTTGATTTCCCACAACCATTTTCACCAACTAAAACAATATGTTCTCCTTGAAGTATTCTAAAGGAAACATTATTGAATAAATCTTTATCAGTATATTTAAATTTTAAATTATCAACCTCTAATAACCCCATAAAATACTCCTTTTATAAGAAAAGTCTGGAAAACCAGACCTTTCTATTAATTTAATTCTTTATTATGCTTTTCAATAATAGCAATAAATTCTTCTATAGTAACAGTGATTTGTTCCATAGAGCCATGCTTACGATAAGTTACAGTATTATTTTTAACCTCATTGTCACCAATTACAAGTGTATAAGGAATCTTTTGTGTTTGAGATTCTCTAATTTTATAACCAAGCTTTTCATCACGATAATCAACCTCATAACGAATCTTAGCATTATCAAAAATTTCTTTTAACTTTTCACAATATTCCTTATGATATTCTAAATTAACAGGTATAATTTTTGCTTGAACAGGAGTTAACCATGTAGGGAATACACCCGCATAGTTTTCAATGATAATACCAATAAATCTTTCAAGCGAACCAAAGCAAGCACGATGAATCATTACCGGAGTTTTCTTTGTTCCATCCTCAGCAATATATGTACAATTAAATCTACCAGGAAGCTGCATATCAAGCTGAACAGTACCACATTGCCATATACGATTCATTGAATCACGTAATTTAAAATCAAGCTTTGGACCATAGAATGCTCCATCTCCTGGATTAATCTTAAAGTTATGTCCTGTAGCAAGACAAGCCTTCTTTAAAGCCTCCTCTGCTTCATTCCATACTTCAATTTCACCAATATAATTGTCCTCAGGTCTAGTAGAAAGCTCAATCGAATAATCTAAGCCAAAAATAGAATATACATAATCATATAATTCTAGAATTTTTGCAACCTCTTCACCTATTTGACTTTCCATTAGGAATGTATGAGCATCATCCTGAGTAAATCCACGAACTCTAAATAAACCATTTAACGCACCAGATGCTTCATATCTATGTACATTACCTAATTCTGAATATCTAAGTGGTAAATCCTTATATGAATGTAATTCATTTTTGTAAACTAATATAGAACCAGGACAATTCATAGGCTTAATTGCATATGTTCCATCTTCAACCTCAATTGTAAACATATCATCCTTATAATGATCCCAATGTCCTGAGGTTTCCCATAATTGCCTATTTAACATAATAGGAGTATTAATAGTTTGATATCCTCTCTTTTTATGTAGATCTAACCAGAAGTTTTCTAGATTTCTTCTTAATACATACCCTTTTGGTAACCAAAATGGTAATCCTGGACCATAATCAGAAATCATAAATAAACCAAGCTCCTTACCTAATTTACGATGATCTCTTTTCTTTCTTTCCTCCAAATTATGCAAATGCTTTTCAAGTTCATCTGCAGTAGCCCAGCAGGTACCATAAATTCGTGTTAGCATTTCATTGTTAGAGTCTCCTCTCCAATAAGCACCTGCAACATTTAGTAATTTAAAATTCTTTAATAAGCCAGTAGATAAAACATGAGGTCCTCGACAAACATCTGCATAATCAGCCTGTTCATAAATACCAACATAGTCATCACTAACAGCATCTATTAATTCACATTTGAATTTATCATCAGCAAACTTAGCTTTAGCATCCACCTTACTAAGCATATAATGGTTAATTGCAATATTTTCCTTTACAATCTTCTTCATCTCTGCTTCAATCTTAGGAAGATCTTCAATTTTAACCTGAGCAGGTACAGAAAAATCATAATAGAATCCTTCTTCGATTGCAGGACCTACACCACATTTTGTCCCTGGATATAATCTTCTCATTGCTTGGGCAAGCATATGAGCACATGAATGATTTAAAACCTCAAAAGCTTTTGGATCATCTAATAAAATTAATTCTAATGAACAATCAGAATCAATTTTTGTTTTTAAATCAACTAAATTACCATTTAAGCTTGCACAAACACATTTTTTAGCTAATGATGGTGATAATTCCTTTGCAACCTCAATTATCATTTTTTCTTCAGCTATTTCTTTAATACTTCCATCTTTTAATGTAATTTTTATCATTTTACACCCCTCCAAAATAAAAAAACCTTAGATTACTCTAAGGACGAAAAACCGCGGTACCACCTTAATTTTAGGGAATATCCCTAACTCTTAAAATCTTTAACGCAGATATACGAATAGCATTTCCTCTATTATCTTTAAAGGTAGTAACATATTAACTTCCTTAGATATTTTCACCAAACATATCCTCTCTAAAAGGAATTTTAATATATCTTGTCCTTTTTCATCGACATAGATATTATATGCTAGATTTTTTTAACTGTCAATATTTAATTAACACTACATTCATTAGGATCTTTATCTAATCTTAAACCCTTCCATATTGGTTGCCTCATCTGATTATTATCAGTTTCATGCATATATTCTACAGTACCAACTAGCATAGGCTTAATCCAAATGGCTTTAGAATACTTATCAAATAGTGGTTTATTAAGTCTATTTTTTAAAGAAAAGCTCTTAATTATTTTCTTTTCCTCCTGTGATATACCTAGGGATGCTTTTCCCTTACATATAAGCTTTCCATTATCATAATAGCCTAAAATAATACTATTTATATCATTATTCTTTTCATCATAGCCACAGATAATTAAATCCTCGTCAATTAATACTTTAATTTTCTTCCAATTATTAGTTCTAATCCCGGGAATATAAATACTATCCTTCTTTTTAGCTACTATTCCTTCAAGCCTATTACTTTTAACAATTTCAAAGAGATTAATTCCATCTTCTTCTATAAATCTAGTTATAGCTAAACGATTATTTTCAATAATATTATTTTTTAATATTTCTTTTCTTCTAATTAATGGCTTATTCATAATACTCTCATTATCATAATATAAAATATCAAAGGCTACAAAGGTTACAGGATACTTTCTTTTAGCAAGATTAATCTTAAATTGATCCGTCATTAAGCTTCTTTTTTGGACCGCAAAAAAATTTGGCTTACCATTTTTTAAAACTATTATTTCACCATCTAATATGCATTTTCTTGTTATATTTTCACAAATAGATTGTAACTCAGGATAAATATTTGTAACATCCTTATTTCTTTTATTCTTTAATGTTACTGAATAATTATCAATATATGCTAAGCATCTTATTCCATCTAATTTTAATTCAAATATACTATCCGCATCATTATATGGCTCAACATTACTTTTTATAAGCATAGGCTTAATATCTTTATCTTTAAAATAATTAGACATTAGGGCGTACTTCTTCCTTATTCTTAGGTATAATATTTCTTTTTTTCTTACTTTTTAATGATTTAATACTTTCCTCTAAAGCTGTCAATAAATCATTAATATTATTATCATCTTTATCACTTATAGCAACAATTTCTTTACCACTAATTTTATTTTCAATAGCAAGCTGAAGTTTTTCATTATATTCATCCTTATAATCTTTAGGATTAAATTTGGAAGTTAAGCCTTCAATTAATGATTTGGCCATCTCTAATTCCTGCTTAGAAACATCCTCATTAATATCCTTTGCTGGATTTAATTGGATTTCATCATAAAAATGTAAGGTATTAAAGATCATTTCACCATTTTTGGTTCTTATAATAGCAAGCACCTGCTTAGTACCTAATACAACCTTGCATAATCCAACCTTATTTTCATTTTCCATTGCTTGTAAAAGTAAAGAATAAGCTTTTTTAGCACCACTAGGAATTACATAATATGCTTTATCATAATAAATTGGATCTATTTCCTTAATATCAACAAATTGAAAAATAGTTATATTTTGATCTTTTTTTGATTTTATTTTTTCAAAATCCTCAGGAGTAAATAAAACATATTTATCTGTATCATATTCATATCCTTTAATTATATCTTCGTTTTTTACTTCTTTATTTTTACAATCAACACAAGTTTTTTTATATTTAATCTTACTTTTTGTTTTCTTATCAAGTAAATTAAAGGAAATACTATTTTCCTTAACCGCAACATTTAAAGTAATTGGAATATATACAAAACCAAAAGTTATACTACCCTTATAGCTATACAAATTAATCACCATTAATAGTTTTTACATTTAATTAAATTACTATACAAACAAAAAGAAAAAAACGGGTTTAGCCCGTTTTTATTCCCAAACAACAATTTCATTATTAACATAATGCCAATATTTATTTGTTGAATCTGTTGGTTTTGTTTCAGAGTAGTAACAAATAGTTGTAGACTGAAGTAGTTCATTATAAGTACTTATTTCTATATTTGACCAATCAGATACATTTCCACCATAATAAATAATTCCTAAATTACTACATTCATTGACAACACGTTCTCCTATACTTGTGATACTACTTGAAATAACTATACTTGTTATGCTGCTACATCCATAGAATGCGCGTGAACCAATACTTGTAGAACCTGTTATTATTACTTCCTTTAATGTACTTGGTACATAACTTGAATTTTCACTATATGATCTTGCTCCAAAAATACTTCCAAAATGTGTATATTCTGTTCCATCTAATAATGTTCCAACAAATGGAATTGATATTTTTTGTAAATTACTACATCCTTTAAACGCATCGCAACAAATCCATGTTACTCCTTCTGGGATTATAATACTTATCAAACTACTACAGTTAGAGAAGGCTTCCGAACCGATACTTGTTACTCCTTCTGGGATTATAATACTTATCAAACTACTACAGTTAGAGAAGGCTTCCGAACCGATACTTGTTACTCCTTTTTGAATTATGATACTTGTCAAGCTACCACATCTACTGAAGGCATATTTTTCAATATTTGTACCTCCTGTTATTATTACTTCTTTTAATGCACTTGGTACATAGCTTGAATTATAACTATATGAACTTGCTCCAAAAATATATCCAAAATGTGTATTACTTGTTCCATCTACTGATGAGCCAATAAATGGAATTGATATACTTTCAAGACCACTACATTCACCAAAAGCAGATCGTCCAATACTTATAACACTATTTGGAATTATTAGGTTTGTTAAACTTCTACATCCATAGAATGCTGCATTATTAATATTAGCTACACCATTTGACATTTCTATATCTGTTAATCCACTACAACCATAAAAGGCACTTTTACCAATACTTAGTGACTGACTTCCTTCTTCAAATCTTACTTTTTTTAAGTTAACACAATTATAAAAAGCATTTTCTCCTATACTAGTAATAGTAGATGGAATAATCAATTCACTTATACCATTGTAATTATAGAAGGCTTCACTATTTATAGATACTACATCATCTGAAAATCTAAATGAATCTTTTATTATTGTATACTTATTGCCATTAAATGTTGTTTCTCCTAGGTTATCCTGAACACATAAATAAGAAACATTATTTAATGGATGATTTGATAAATCATCTTTCTCGCACCAATTTTTTAATGTACCAGGATAAAATAAATTTGTTATTTGCACATTATAAAAACTTTTCATAGTGAAATCACTCGGAATTGACATATTATCAAATAAACAATTATCAAATCTGTAACTATAACTATCTGCTTCTAAAATAATAAGGTTCTTAACATTAACTTCTCTAACATTATTTCCATTGCTAATAATTAACGTTTCTAGATTAGGTAAATATTTTAAATTAGTTATTTCTGATACATTATATGCTGTTATTTTCTTTAAGCCAACTTTAGTACTTAATACATTTTCAGTATTATTATTTAAACTTCCATAAATAACTAATTCCTCAAGTGAATTTGGCAATGCATCGAATTTACATGTACCTAATGTTAATTTTTCTAGCTTATTTAAACAATAAAAACTATATGATGTAAGATTTCTAGCATCTATTTCCTTAAATACATTTTCAAAACCATATAATGCTGGAGCATCTAAATACTCAATAGAATCTAATGTCAATTTTTCGAAGAAAGAATGTAATGGTGCTGACTCATCACTAATATCTATAGGTTCGCTAGTAAAGCCAACATTATTAACGTATAAATGAGCTGTTATTTTTTTAGCATAGGCTGTTGGAGTTTTAAATGTTTTATTATTAGTAGTTTGAATAAACTCATTAAGATTATATTCATTATTTTGGTCAGGGTATATTGCGATTCTAAGTTCTTCTATTTCAGAATTATCAAATGCATCAGTAAAATTAATATTTTTCGCATAAAGAGTTAATAAATCTAAATGAGTTTCAGCCATAGACATATATCCAAATTCTTCAATATAAGCAAAAGGTATTTCTCTTAAACTTGAACATCCTTGAAATGCGTAAGCACCAATTTTATTAACTAAATAAGTATTAGTATCTGTAGACGTTACTTTTTCAAGTTTTGGATATGTACAGCCATATATATTACCTTCTGGGAATTCCCTATCGTATGTTAAATCCTTTTTTAAAACACTATTTATTTCAAGCTCAATCAATTCATCAGTATTAGCTACATATTTTGACATATACATAGGAACAGATATCTTTGTAGGGCTTGAATAGCCAAAAATACGATAATAAGGATTATCAACATAATCACAGTCACAACCCACAAGCTTTATTGTATTTATATTATCACACCAATCAAATGCACCTTTATAAATCATGCAGCCTTTTAATATAACATTTTCTATAAAAGAATAGTATGCAAAACGTCCTACTTCTATTGGATACAATTCTGCATTATCATTATAAATAATTAAATCAACAACCTTAGAATAATTTCTACCATTAAACTGGTTTACTCCTTCTTCATTTAATACATAAAAATTATTTATTTTATTTTCTACAGATATAAAATCATTAACTAAATCAACTTGTTCTTCATTATAATAAACATTAAATCCATCGCTTTGATTTATGTTTTTTAATGGAAGCATAAATTTTGTAGATGAATCAATTACTATATTATCAAGATCAATATCTTCTAAATCCTTG
Source organism: Anaeroplasma sp. (assembly GCA_051874325.1). Classification (GTDB taxonomy): domain Bacteria; phylum Bacillota_I; class Bacilli_A; order Acholeplasmatales; family Anaeroplasmataceae; genus Anaeroplasma. The sequence goes on along the minus strand of JBJEFS010000029.1, from coordinate 2,334 downwards.
TTATAAGAATATAGTACTAAATATGGGTTATCTTGGTTTCCTAAATATTGATATCCATCTCTTTCAGTAAATTTTATTGTTGCATTATTATTCATTTTATATAAGAAATCTTTATCTATTTTTTCTAAACATGAATATAAATATATTTCTGTATCAGTAGAAGAATAAGAAATAGCTTTTTTTCCAATTTGAGTAACATTTTGTAAATAATAAGTCTTAATTCCATGTAACCCATAAAATTGATAATCTTTAATCACACCATTAGAGGCTGAAAGATTAATTGCTTCTGCTTCATAATATCCAATTGGTCTATTTGAAGTTTCTGTTGGTTTCCAGAAATAGGTACCTTTATCACAATAAAGTGCTCCTTTTGCTTCAATTGTAACATTATCTGCATATTCAGATGGTGTACCCTTATAATAGAAATTGTTTGTAACTATTTGTGCTTCTTTAGATAATATACATTTTTTCAATTCAATATAGATATTATTAAATGTATGTGTATTACCATTAATTGTATATATGTATGATTCTTCGACACTATCAACATAATCATTAAAAGCAGATGGATATTGAACTTTTAAATTATTAACATTAGGAAAGAAATTTCTAGGGTATTCTATATTAACTGACTTATCAGTTGTATCAGCATATATTGTTATATCACTAATACTTCCACATCCAGTAATACCTTTAATTACATCTGTATATCCATTTTTTGATGATGTATATGCAAATTCAGTTAATAATTTACTATTGTAATAAAAATTAAATCCATTTGGAAATATTTGTTCGGTTGAAGCATTATTTAATGCATAAGAAGAAAAACTACTTCCTCCAAAAAAATATACATCTTTTATCTTAGTTGAAGTTAAATCCCCTAGTGAAATACTATTATCATATAAATGTACACATAGTTTTTCTAAGCAAAGATTATTTTGGCTCTCAAGTGATTTTACATTTGTACCTAAGTATAATTGCTTCAAATATCTTGTTGGACCTTGTGAATCATAATCAAATGCGCCCTCTTTTATAACTACATCATCATATTCATTAAAATCAATAATTAAATATTCATATTCAGTTTTTAATTTTTCAATGTATAAACAATTATTTTCAATAGTATATTCAAAGTCAGACAATACTGCTTTTTGGATTTCTTTTTGACCACAGACTGAACATTCTCCATTTTCATAACTATGCTCCTCAGCACTCATACTAAGTCCACATCTAACACAATTTTTTCCATGTGTTAATCCATTAGAACATAATTCTCCATAATCATGACCCAATGCAGGAATAGTCAAATCAATTGTATTAACATCTTCTTGAATTTCTATGTAAGTGCCATCTGAATACTTAAAATATTTCTCACATATTCTACATTTTTTAATCTCATATTTTCCTTCATTTAGACAAGTTGCATTATAACCATAACTATATGAAGAATAACTATGTCTTTTTTCAATTAGAAAACTTAAACTTTCATCATATAAGTTTTCATGTTCTTCTTCAGATTCAAAGTACTTATTACATTCACAACAATGATAATATTCTCTATTTCCATCTTCATCACATGTAGCATTTTTATATTCAGCATGTGAATCAATTTGATGATCATCATATGGCAAAATAGTATCATTTATATTATTTATACTATTTATACCTGCTTCATCGTAGAATAAAGTATTACAACCACTACAAAAATAATACTCCATATGTCCTTTTGAAGTACAAGTAGATTCCTCTGCAGCAGTATACTCCATACTATGAATGTGTCCTGGGCTTTCAATAAACTCCATTTTCTCATAACCACAATCAATACATTCATAATAAGTTCGTTTACCAGTTTCATCTTCTGTCTGACTTTTAACTTGTAGCTTATGTGCTCTATATTCCACTCCTAATATTTCATAACATGATTTACAAAATGTAGTAATAGAATGATTTTCATCATCAAATTGTCCTACACTTTGTACTTCATCATGTATATGTACATTATTATTTGTTGGGTTATTGTTACATCCAATTAAGAATAAAAAACTAAAAAAGGCAACAAAAAATAACCCATTTTTGAAAAAATTTTTTCTCATTTTCAATCCTCCTCATCAAAAAAGCGTAAATTCAGACATTCCAAATGCAATTGTCATAAATAGAAAAATTAGATTGGCTATTCAATTTTGAACTTGTATTTATGAGTATCATTATTTACACTTAATGTACATCTATTAGCACAATAGGTGTACATTGTCATTTAAATATCTTTCCATATAGAAAATAAGTAAGCGTCAAAAATGAAGCGTACCCATTTATAGCACAACAACAGCAAAAAAG
>JBJEFS010000028.1:0-3842 GCA_051874325.1 Anaeroplasma sp. | reverse complement strand
TGTTTATGTATTAACATCATTAAATAATTAATACAAATATATTATACGAGGAGGAATTAGAAATGAATAAGACAAATTTAAGAAATTATGCAAGATTAATTGTTCGTACTGGCGCAAATGTACAAAAGGGTCAGCAGGTTGTTATTAATGCATCAGTTGACGATGCTTATTTTGTTAAATATGTTGTCGAAGAAGCTTATAAGGCTAAGGCTTCAAGGGTAACGGTAGAATGGTCTTGCCAAGATATTACAAAAATGAACTATAAGCATCAAAGTGTAAAAACATTAACTGAGCTACCAGAATGGGTTTTAAAAAAGAGGGAGTATGCTGTTGAGCATTTACCAGCAATGATTCACATTTTATCAGAGGATCCAGATGGATTAAAGGGTATTGATCAAGAAAAACTTTTAAAAGTTCAAAGAGTAGTTGGACCTGTTATGATGAAATACCGTGAAGCTATGGATAATAAGTATCAATGGACAATAGTTGGTATCCCTGGAGAAGCATGGGCAAAGAAGATTTTTCCTCATCTTAATAAAAAACAAGCTATTGAAGCATTGTGGGATGCAATATTTAAGGTAACAAGAGTCTATGGTGATGCTTTAGAAAATTGGGATAAGCATAATGCTAATTTAGCTGAAAAAAGCTCAAAATTAAATGATTTACATATTAAAACTTTAAAATATTCTTCAGCAAATGGTACAGATTTTACTGTTGGATTAAAGGAATGTATGAAGTTTGAAGCTGGTGGTGCTTATACATTAGGTGGTGTATATTATAATCCAAATATGCCAACTGAGGAGTGTTTTACTTCACCAGATAAAACAACAGCAAATGGTATTGTTTATGCAACAAAGCCACTTTCTGTTCATGGTGTATTAGTTGATAATTTTGCATTTAGATTTGAAAATGGTAAAGTTGTTGAAGTTTTATGTGATAATAACGATCATAAGGATGTATTAGAAAAATTAATTTCTACAGATGAAGGAGCAGCAATGCTTGGAGAGGTTGCTTTAGTACCTTTTGATTCACCAATTAATCAAACCGGATTATTATTCTATAATACATTATATGATGAAAATGCATGTTGCCATTTAGCTATTGGAAGAGCATTTAATGAATGTATTCGTGATTATGAAAAGCTATCAGAGGAAGAAATTGAAGCTGTTGATTTAAATAAATCAATGATCCATGTTGATTTTATGATTGGTACAGATGATTTGTCAATTGTTGCTGAAACATATGACGGAAAAACAGTTCAAATCTTCAAAGATGGTACTTGGGCATTATAATTATATTTTTTGATATCTCCAAGGTAGATTAAATCTACTTTGGAGTTTTTTGTATATTTATTAAGATATTTTATGTAGCATTAAAGTATTATTTTTTATTGAAAATACTGCTAAATTTTACTAATTATTAAAAAACGTATCTTTTATAAATCTAAAGATTTATTAATATAAAATGAAAACGTTTTATAGTTAAAAGATTGATTTTTAATTGTATAATATATTTTAGAATAAGCAATGCTTAAATTTATATAACAAGGAGAAAGCTTAATGTATAAGATAGTAAAAAAGGTTAGCCTTAACCCTACAGTTACATTAATGGAAATTGAAGCTCCATTTGTAGCTAAAAAAGCTGAACCAGGTCAATTTATTATTTTAAGAGTTGATGAAAACGGTGAAAGAATTCCTTTGACTGTAGCAGATTATGATCGTGAAAAAGGAACAGTTACAATTATTTTTCAGATAGTTGGAGGTTCAACTATTCATCTAAACTATTTAAATGAGGGTGATTATCTTCATGACTTTGTTGGACCTTTAGGAGTTCCTACTCATACAGAGGGATTAAAGAAGGTTGCAGTAGTTGGTGGTGGAGTTGGTTGTGCAATTGCTTATCCAATTGCAAAGAAGCTTCATGAATTAGGTTGTGAGGTACATTCTATTATTGGCTTTAGAAATAAAGATTTAGTAATATTAGAGGATGAATTTAAAGCTGTTTCTGATAAAACATTTGTAATGACAGATGATGGTTCACATGGTCAAAAGGGTGTAGTTACAGCTCCTTTAAAAGAATTAATTGAATCAGGTGAAAATTACGATGAGGTCATCACAATTGGACCACTTATTATGATGAAGTTCGTTGTTGCTACAACAAAGCCATTTAATATTAAAACAGTTGTTTCAATGAATCCAATAATGATTGATGGAACTGGTATGTGCGGTGGATGCCGTTTAACAGTTGGTGGAAAAACAAAATTTGCATGTGTTGATGGACCAGATTTTGATGGTTTTGAGGTTGATTTTGATGAAGCTATGTCTCGTGGTAGAAGCTATTTAGATTTTGAAGCTCATGCACGTGAGGAAGCATGTAACCTTTATAAAAAGGAGGTAAAGTAACATGGCATTTAATATGAACCCAAAGAAAAATCCAATGCCTTCACAAGATCCAAATGTAAGAAATAAAAACTTTTTAGAGGTTGCATTAGGATATACAGAAGAGATTGCGATTGACGAAGCTAAGAGATGTTTACAATGTAAGAATCCTAAATGTATGGGTGGATGTCCTGTTCATATCCATATTCCAGAATTTATTAAGCTTGTTGCTGATGGTAAATTTGAGGAAGCATATCAAGTTATCTCTAAGTCATCTTCATTACCTGCAGTTTGTGGACGTGTTTGTCCACAAGAGAGCCAGTGTGAGGGTCAATGTGTAAGAGGTATTAAGGGTGAACCAGTTGGTATTGGTAGACTTGAAAGATTTGTTGCAGATTGGCATAATGCTAATTCGCAAGGAGTTGTTACAAAGCCAAAATCAAATGGTCATAAGGTTGCTGTTGTTGGTTCAGGTCCTTCTGGATTAACATGTGCAGGTGATTTGGCAAAATTAGGATATGAGGTTACTATTTTTGAAGCACTTCATTTAGCTGGTGGCGTATTAGTATATGGTATTCCAGAATTCCGTTTACCTAAGTCTATTGTTCAAAAGGAAATTGATGGATTAATTGCTTTAGGAGTTAAGGTTGAAACAAATATGGTAATTGGTAAAACAATTTCAATTGAAGAATTAATGAAGGAATATGGCTTTGAAGCTGTATTTGTTGGTAGTGGTGCAGGTTTACCTAAGTTTATGAATATTCCTGGTGAAAATTTAAAGGGTGTTTATTCAGCAAATGAATTTTTAACACGTGTTAATTTAATGAAGGCTTATAAGCCTGGTAGTACTACTCCAATCAAACAGAATACTAATGTTGCTGTAGTTGGTGGTGGTAATGTTGCAATGGATGCTGCAAGATGTGCTTTACGTTTAGGTGCAGAGCATGTATATATTGTATATCGTAGAGGACTTGAAGAGCTTCCAGCTCGTAAAGAAGAAGTTGAGCATGCTATGGAAGAAGGAATTATTTTTAAGGTTCTATCAAATCCAACTGAAATTTTAGGTGATGAAACTGGTACAGTTCGCGCTATGAAATGTGTTGAAATGACACTTGGTGAGCCAGATGCATCTGGTAGAAGAAGACCTGTTGTAAAGCCAAACAGTGAATTTGAATTAGATGTTGATTGTGTAATTATGTCTTTAGGTACAAGTCCAAATCCATTAATTAAGTCAACTACCCATGGTTTAGCTACAGAAGCTTGGGGTGGAATTATAGTTGATGATTCAGCTGCAACTTCAGTAGAAGGAGTATATGCTGGTGGTGATGCTGTTACAGGTGCAGCAACTGTTATTTTAGCTATGGGTGCTGGTAAGACAGCAGCGGAAGGTATTGATCAATACATTAAGTCTAAAAACTAAGTTTATAAAAAATAAAAGATGTCTATATTTACTTCCATTTTAAT
>JBJEFS010000027.1:0-17546 GCA_051874325.1 Anaeroplasma sp. | reverse complement strand
TTTTTAGTGTTTATTTTTAGAATTATATTATACCTGCCTATCAAATATGTTTACATTTAATTTTTAGAGCATATATGAAAAAAGCTATTAATCCCATATTTTGATTGTATAGATAATATTTTTAATTACTCGTAATAAAGTTTATATATTTACGTTAATATTTCATGTGGGTTTTAGAGCATACCGTTTTCGTCTCAACGGATTTCGAGTTTTCGCAGAAAAAAAACTCAAAATCATTTTTCATTCACTTTTCTTTCTAAATATTCTGGCAATTCCTCTATTAGTTTATATTTAGATATATCTAGTGATAAATGATTTTTCTTTAATGTAGTTTCAGCAACATATCTATCTGCATCCTTACACAATAGTAATCCTTTAGTTTATTATCAATATCATCTATTACATTTATATAAAATACTAGTTGTCCAATTCTTTTTCTATTAAAAAATTTAATAACATTTTATATCATTTATTTGTTATATAACTTTATAATTTATATTCGCTAATTTTGCTTGTTTTATTAACATTTTTGTGGGTATTTTATAAATTTTACCATCCTTAATTGTATAGGTTCCACATTGTCTAAATTCAAAATTAATATTATGTTTTATACATTGATTTCTTATATTTAAAATCCAATTATAATCAAGTAGTCTAGCATTATAATCAGATTCCCCACCTGCTACAACAAGCTCTATATTATCTAGATATCTTTCAATGTTTATTTGCTCTAGTAATGGTTGTGCAATAATATTTTTATGTTTGATTGGTAATTTACTAAAAATTTCTAATTTATAGTCTGCATTTTTTTGGTTTTCAATTGTACATCCTATGATTACATTATTATAGCCATCATTCCAATCATCTGGAATACATTTAATAAAGCGATCTATTCTTTTAGTTAAAAATAGAAACATGCAATCTTGTCTTTCTTTTATCATTTTCCAGCATTCTTTTCGCCATTCATCAGCTTCTTCAATTAAAAAGTCAGATGAAAAACAAGTATATACTATTCCTGATTTCATTTTATAATTACCATTTTTAAGTTTTTCAATTGGTTTATAAAAATCTTTTGTTTTTACTATTTCGTTAGTATTAACATTTCTTTTAATATCTCCTTTATGAATGTAACAATGTAAGCAGCCATCACTACATTTCTTACATCCTCTCCATGCGTTCCAAATAGCCATAGTTAATTCCTCTTTTTTGTTTTTATTTAGTATAACATAAAACAATAAATGATTAATAGTAATAATTAAGAGTTCTTTATAGTGTAGAAAAGTAATGTTTTCTGATTTTTTAACTAATAAAAGTCATAAAAAATTATTTAATTTTATTGCAAAAACTTTATTAAAGTGTTATTATATTAATATAATAAAAGCAAAGCAGAAGAAATTCTGTGACGCAAAGCTATAGGGTCTATAATATGACAGCCAGTTGCAGAATAATTTTGATTGATAAAATCGATTCAAAATATTTTTTAACTGGTTTTTTTAATATACTTATGGAGGCGAGTGAGGTATGAAAAAGAAAATTAACATTTTTTTATCGATAACTTCATTATCCCTTACCTTTCTTTTTTTAATTATTTCAATGTTTGCGTGGTATGTTACTAATAAAGAGGCTAATGCATCTGGTATTTTAGGTTATACTGAAGGTGATGAATATGCATTAAAACTTCAAAGAGGAGTTTATAATGGTACAACATGGACTTGGAATGATACGGAATCTTTACTATTTAGTAATGTAAGTCCAAATAATGCTTTTTTCTTTAGAATTGAAATATCTTCTAAAGAAAATCGTAAGTTTAATGCAAAATTTAAGGATATCGATTCAAAACTTCAGGAAAATAAATTATATGTAATAGAATATAATGATATTGAAAATAATATTGAAAAGTATATTTGCTTAAAAAACGGAGAATCATCTTATATAAAATTATATAAATTAGATGCTGAAAACAAGGTAAAGATAGATGATAAAGTTTTATACGAATATGTTGATGATGAAATTCAATTAGTTGATTATAAAATACAAGATACTTTTCGATTTTATAATTATGGATTAAATGAGCCATCAAATTCAATAATTACAGGGACAAGTTATTCATTGACAAATTTAACATTTAATATTGAGATTAGTGGAAGCGAAGAAAAACAGTATTTTTACTTTGCTTTAGAATTTAATGAACAAGAATCATTACAAATAATAGATGGAGTAGAATGTAGCAATGCATATTTATATCAAAAATTACTTATTGGATATATTTCTATTGAAAAAATAGAATAAATCTAATTAAAAGGGGTGAGACAATGAAGAATAATACATTTAAATTAATAATTTCTTTTATAGCATTTGTAATAGTAGTTGTCTCACTATCATTTACATATGCATGGTACACTAATACTACTAAAATTGGTAGATTAGATGCTGAAACAAAAGACATTGCGTTTACCTATCAATTGAATGATGGGGATGTAAATATAACAAAATATGATGTTGAAAACTTAACTTTTTTTGATATAGATAATTCTGAAGAGTTAAAATTTTTAAATGATATGCACACTGTAATTAAGTTAAATATTAAAAATTATAGTAGTGATATTATAGATTATAAAATATCTTTTGAATGTTCAAAGGAAGAAAAAAAACAAAATGATATTATAGTGTCAAGAGCATATATTGTTGGATTTATAACTACATCAAAATCATTAAGTATAGATGATGATGGAACAAACACCATTTCGACATATATACATACTAATGAAGACGAAACAAATGAAAAATATATTTCTAGTTTCATAGGTTCTTTACAAAAATCAACAGGAAGTAATACAGATTGTGAAGTTGAATTGTACTTACATCTATTAGGAGTTCAAGATATTGATACCGCATCTAATGATTTTTTATTTAATTCTAATGGAACTAAAGTTGAATATAGTTTTATTTTATCTATAGAAGCAACAGGAAAAACACAGGATCCAGAGATTCAAACAAGTGTTTCTCCATAATATTTAAGGGGGGGATACCATGAAGAAAAAAAAGTTAATAATTTTAGGAGGTATCCTTTCACTTTCATTATTTATTTGTATAGTTTTTGGAGCCTTCATTTTTAAAAGAATTGTTGATGGTAATGTATCAACAGGAACTATAAACTTATCAGAAAAATACTTTTTAGATTATTCAATTGAAGATAGTGAAGAAAGAGCACCGGAAGGTTCATTAATAAACGCTAAAGAGACTAATAGTATTACATGCTATGCAACTAAGAAAAAAGGATATAAGGATGAAGAAGATTATTTTTATTTAAACCAATTGGGTTTTAAATTTTCATTTACTAATACGATTGATGTATATGTTAGAATTCATATTCAAGATTCATGGATATCAAGAAAGGTTTATAATAATGGTAATGTAATTGAAAATTATATTACTAAAGATAAGGTAGAAGGAAAATCACCCTTTGATATAACAGATGAGTATTGGATTTATGACGAAGAAACAAACTGCGCATATTTAAAAACAAAGGTAAGTGCAGATAGTGAAAACAATTCTTTTACGTTTAATATTAATGAAGATTATTGGTATGAAAGTAGTATAAATACTAATGCATATCGTGAACAAATTTTAGTACAAATCTCTTTTATTGTTGATATAGTTCAAGCTAATAGAGCAGCAAAAAAATGGGATGTAAACTTAAGCGATCTTTTAGGAGGAAATTAATATGAAAAAAATATTTCTATCTAAAAAATTTTATATTTCATTAATATGCTTACTTGCAGTAATTTCTATTACTGCGCTTATTTTTAATGGCTTTCAAAAAGAAAATAACTCTCAATTTAAGGCATATACAAATTATTATAAATCAGAACAATCAGAAATTGGATCATATATTACCCCTAGTACAGGTAATTCTATAAATATATCTGATTTATATACTGCAAACGGAAGTACTATTACTGAAAAATCTAATGTCACAGTTAATGATCAAACAATTAATATTGTGTCCGCATTAGATTTATATGCTTTTTCAGTATTAGCACAAAATAACACTAATTTTTTAACTTATAATTATCAACTTTTAAATAATATTGATTATTCAAAATGTAGTTATGAATTTATTCCTATTGCTTACGCTAGTGGAAAAGAATTTACTGGACAATTTAATGGTAATGGGTATGAAATATCAAATTTAACTTTGTTAACAGTTGCTGCAAATGATTTTAATACAGATTATTTCGCAATGTTTTCAAAACTTGGAAATGGAGCTAAAGTAACTAATTTTGGTTTAGTGAATACTCATATTGTTATCAATAGAGCCTTTGAAAATGGTCAAGGAGTATCAGTTGCTGTTGGATTAGTTGGGGAAGGTGCAGAGGTTAGCTATTTATTTGCTAGAGATTTAAGAGATCCAATTGAAGATGAAGCTGGTATAACTGCAGCTGGAGGACACAGAATAGCTGGTTTAGTTTTTGAAAATAAAGGTAGTTTACATGATTGTTATACTGCATATAATATTATTGTAAATTATACTGTCGATGACTATGCTGATTTTTCTGAGCTATTAACTGAGAATTCAGGTGATATTAGTAATCTTTTCTTTTATGATAAATCAATAGTTGATTACGAATATGATGATAGTAGTAAAAAATATAATATTGTTTATGGTAATCCAGTAGATAAAACCTTTAGTTTTGATTTATATTATGGTGTTTATTGTTCGGCTATATCTGGTTCAATAGAATCAGGATTAAATGAGAAAGTTGTTTCTTCAAATAGTGTTTGGAAGGATGAAACATATTACGGTGATTTAGCAGGTTATTTATCAAATTTTTTAACACCAATCACAAGATGCATTACTTTTGAAAAAAATAACATTAATGGAACATATACATTTAATGTAAATAATGAAAAAGATTTTTGTTTTATATTTGAATTAATGAATATGAATGCTAACTTTGCATCAAATAAGATGATATATTCTATTAATTCAGATTTAAATTTACAGATGTATTCTTCAGATAGCTATTTTTATAAGTTTGGTATAGGTGCTACTATAGTTGGTCAAAATGTTACTGGTTCTATAAAGTTAGTTGATGACACGACTTCAAATTATCCAACTATCTATAATGCAAGATTAAAAAGTTATGTAACAACAGAGGGTATAGATTGTTATGGTGTTTTCCCTTGGGTAACAGGATCAATTTCAAATTTAAATTTTGTAATTGAATCTCAAGAAATTAATAGTTCTACAACAGATAATTTAAAAGCGATTGGTATCGCGTTTGGTTATTGTGATGGTGCAACAGTAGATAATGTTAATGTTTATGGAAATTTAACTATTGATAATACAATAGGTAAGTATTTTGTTGGTGGAATTACTGGTGTTTTATCAGGTCAAGGTTCAATTACTAATTCTACTTCTGCAGGATTGATTACAATTTCAGGGGATACTTCATCAGTTAATTCAATAATTGATTATATGGAAGGTTGCTCAGTTGGAGGAAGCGTAGGATATATTTCAAGTACTACAGGAAATGTTAATACAGTTTTAAATGCTTTAAATATTTCAGTAGTTGGTCCTAATTCGGATTTAGCAGTTGGTGGAATTGTTGGAGCAGGATATACTAATGATTTTCAAAGGCTTGAAAACAAGGGTACAATTACAGTAAATAGTGCCAAAGGCTCATTATTTGTGAGCGGTATTATTGGTAGATTATTGGGTTTAACAACACAAATAAATGCTTTAAATAATGTAGGTAATATATCTGTCATTCCACATGCAAATAATTCAACTTATGTTTCTGGTATTTTGAATGCAGATATTGTTACTACTAAAACATCATATTTAGATTTATCAAAATTAAAATCAGACAATAAGTTTTATTTTTGGGCTTCATCATGTACAAATTATGGAGATGTAATTTTAAATGGTGTTAGTTCTAATCTTGAGTATACAAGTGGTATAAATATTAATTCAAAAAATGGTTTTATATCAAGACTTTCAGGAATATATAATTGCTCAGGTACTAACCCTTTAGAAATAAATATGTCTTACGCATCTAAATATTCAGGTGTATTAAATGTCATTTCAACTTCTAATACACAAAATGTAAATATTTCTACTATATATAATTTGAGAAATGTAAATTTTTCAACAACAGTTGATATAAATTTAGATACTAAATTATTGTATTCTGGATGTGTATTAGGAAAAAATATTAATTATATTGATGTTAGAAATGAAGGAAATATGATATTTACACCTACGAATAGTATAACCTGTAGTTCATTGACTGCTGTTGGTGTTTTAGAAGAAGTTTCATCTAGTTTTTCAGCAACATCTATATTTAATGGTGGAGATATTAGTTTAGATTCAAATGCTATTATAACTTCTAATGTTTATTTTTCAGGCATTTGTTATGCTAATAGAAATGGTTTTTCACAATCAGAGATTTTAATGTTTAATCCGTTATCAACTTCTTTTGATAGTGGGAAAAATGGTTCTTTGAATAATGTTATTAATAATGGAGATGTTACAGTAACTAATAGTAATTATAGTAATATTGAGTTTACTTATGAAGGTATAACATCATCTAATGGTCAACAATTAATTGGTGTAAAATATGTGTATAATAATGTTCCAACAGGACATATAAATGGAAATGTTAATATTTCTGGTATTGCTTATTTAAATGAATCTGTGATTACTAATACTTTTAATTTAGGTAATATATATAATGTTAACTATGCAGATGGGTCATATAATTTATTATCATCAGGCATTAGTGTATTGAATGTTTCAAAAAATGCTTATATTTTAAATAGTGCCAATAATGGAATAATTAAAACAATGAATCTATCAACTAATATAAATGCAAAAGTTTATTCAAGTGGAATCAGTTGTAGAAATGATAGAAATGAAGATGAAACAGACTATAAAGGTAATGCTAATCATGTTGGACAAATTATTTCATTTACAATTAATTATGGTTCAATTTTCTCATACAATTATGCTAATAATATTACTTCTTCAGCTGACGAGCCAAGAACTAATTCATCCGGTATTCTTTCTTTTGGATTATGTAACATAATTAACGTAGTAAATTATGGTAATATTTATTCATCAGAAACTTCATCAGGTATTTTTGGAGTTGTGTATTTTCAAAAGTTTTCAAATGATGTAAATAGTAGTAATTCTGTTAATATATCTAACTCTATTAATTATGCAAATGTTTACGTTTTAGAGAAAGGAGAAAATCTTTTCTATGATAATAGTTCATATAAATTAACCTATAGTAACTTTTTAAATATTACGGATTCAAATATAAATAGCAATGAAGAATTTACTGTAAATAACGTTCCTTATGGAATGGATGGTAATAATATTTTAACAGAAAACAAAAAAGTTAAACCTATATACGCAAAATTACATATTGAAAGAGCAGAAGGAATTAATTTTTATATTGGATCAATTTTTAGTTTAGTTAATTTTAACAATGATACGAATGCTAATAATGTAAAAATTAGGTATTTAATTAGTTTCAATGAAGATATAAAGATTGTATCATATGAAGCAGGTACACCTAGTACTGTAGAATGTGATGTGTCTAAAATATATTCTTCATACTATAAATTTATTGATGGTAAAGATACTTTTTCTGAGTATATGGGTAAAAAAGTTACCTATTCACCTTTAAATCAAAATGATAAAAACTTAATTGGTGAAAGTAATTATATAGGAGTATTTAGTGAAGAATTCGAATTTAGAAAAGCTATTGAGGGAAATTTAGAATTAAATATTACTAATTACCCTACTGATAAATTCATTACCGATTATTTTCAATATGTCAATTATAAAAAAATTAATCCAGTATTATTAGATAAAATTGGATGGAGAACATTAGCCTATTTAGATGCTGCTAATAGTTTTGCAATGAGTTTAGAAGGTACAAAGTTATTTTATAAATATTATAAAGAAAATATCTCAACAACTAATTATGGAAATGATATTTCCAATGCTTTTTTAACAGGAACATGGAGTTTATATGCTGATACTGATACTTTACTTAAATCAGTTGAAGAGATATTAGCTGACTCTAATAATGTTAAATCTATTGAGGATATAATAAGTTATTTTTTCACAAGTGAAAATAAAGTTTTAATAAATAATACCTTTAAATCAAAATTAATAGATTATATTTTAAGTCTAGATGAAAATATTCTTGAGAGTGGCGATTTATTAACTTTTGAATATGGCTATTCAAGTATTCTTGCTAATATAATTTGTTCAGATAATGATAATGAGATAAAGGATTATATTAAAGACAAGATAGATACTATTATTCAAGATATGAATCCTTCATCAAAGGAAGATTTATTAATTGCATATAATGATTATTTATTAAATAATGGAAATGAATTCTTTGCAAATACAAGTAATACATCTAGATATAAGCTTTTGTTTAATTTCTTTGATAATATAGATTCAGATGATTTTTACGTTGCTTTAAGATCTTTATTAAAGCCAGATAGTATATCAATAATTGACTCTACTGTTTCTGATGTTATTAAACAATATGATGGTTATAATAGATTAACTGAAAAAGAGAAAAAAGAGTTATTTGAAAGCATAATTTCTTCAAACGGAGAAGATAAGATTGATGAATATATTGATAAATATGGTTCAGAAATAAATGTTTATAATAATTTAGGAATTTCTAATTTTGATGATATATTTACTTTAATCGATTCTTCTTCAACAATTACGAAAAATGCAAATACAATTAGTCAAAGAGTTGAATTATATAATAAAATAAAAAATACAAGTACATTTAGTAATTATATCTCAACAATTATTACTTCTTCTATTTTGGATGTTGCAACAGAACATAATAATACTTTCCAAAGTAATGTTGCACCAAACAACAATGGTACAACAACTGCAAATGTTGGTTATTCTTATACTAATGTTGTTACACCATCAACTTATTTTTATGGTCCGTATAATGATGATGGATCTAGGATAAATACTCGTTCTTATAATTCAAGTTTAATATTTGGTACAACTAGTGGTAATGGTTACTATCATATGTTTATGACAACAGATGAAGACATATATAATGAGTTTTATGAAGCTGGAAAAATAACACAGGGAACAATTTATAGATATGAATATGGAACTGCTAACTCTAATAACCAATTTACTATTTTAGGTGGTGGTTTGTTTACAGGTGATAGTGAAAAATATATAGAAGATTTTGATGGAAATTACTATGTATCTGATTTTACTGGATGTCAATTGAAAGAGGATATTTCAATAAGTCTAATCGATAGCTCAGGCGAAGAGTTTAGTACTGCAGGTGCATCGATTTCACCAATTTATTTAAATAGTAAAAAGACTTCATTTAATTCAACAGATACAACTTCTGGTAAATATTTCATAATTGATAAAAATGGAAAAAAGCATTTAATAGAGGATGCTAACGCAAAAAGATTAGATACCAATTCTAGTATTAATAATATAGCTTCATGGTATGATTTATATGCAACATATGGAATAGATTATTATATGGCAACTCCAACAAATACATATAATAGTGAAAATGACTACGGTACTGGTGTTATATTGAATTACGATAATAAAAAATGGTTTACATTAAAAAAAGCAAGTACTGCTGCAAAAACATCTCAGTATATTAAGTATTCTGCTTCTAAATTAATTTTACTTGATGGCGTTTATTCAACATATGGAGATAAAACAACGCAATGTGAAGACGAAAGAAATATTATAAATAGACTATTTAATGAATATTTTTTGACTAGTGGAAATGTCGCTAAATTTAAGAAAATAGTTAAGAAATCATTATTTGAAACTCTAGGTATTAATTCTGATAATACAGCTAATATAGATTTTATTAATAATATGATCATTTCTAATATTAATTCATCCATAAAAATAAATGATTCAGCTCCATTATCATATTTATCATGTAATATTATAGTAGAGCCAAATACTTATACAAATGTTACAGCTTATTTAGAAAGTAAATATGTTGCAAATAATAAATCTAATATTATTTCAGCTGCAAGCTCAAATAAATCAGTATTTTGTGATTTATTAGACGTCTTATTTAAGCAAACGAAAACCATTGATTCTGGGACAAGTAATTCACAAATTGCAATAGATGGTTATACACCTACAGATTTAGAAGCTCCAATTACATACTATGGAATGACTTACACTAAATCTTTTACCTTTAATTCATTAAGTTTTGATGTTACTTCTAATGATAAAAAGATCAATATTGTAATAAGCAATACATCTGGTGGTACAAAAACACTTAGTTATACATTTAAAGATTCTAATGATAATATATTAGATACAGATGGAAATATAGACAATGGTATTACCAATTCAGGTCAGATATCTAAAGAATTTAAGACTATACAAACTATTACAATTGATATACCTAATAATACAAGTAAAGTAGAAATAATTAATGAAGGTCAAAATTTATTAATATTTGGAATTTATACTTTAAATAACACACAAATAACTTATAATAATTCAAGCTCTATAGTAAGTACAGATGCATATCTTAAAACAATTGGCGGTAATATTTATAATTCTTCTAATAGAAATAGTACTACAAGTGGATTAAGTGCTTCTAATGGAAAAGTAATTTATAATGATAATGCAGCAAATTGTTTTAGATTACCAACAGAAAATGAATTATTAGATGCAATAGGTACTTCTAAAGGTAATAATGTAAAAATAAAATCTGTGGCATTAAATTTGAAAGTTCAAAGTGGCTCTTCCTCATCTACAATCTATTATGTTGTTTCATCTACTACATATTATAAAAAAGGAGATACAGAAAGTGTTATTTTCCCTAATCAATATAGTGGTTCTAGTTCAAGTTTAAGTCCTAAGGCCATTGATACTGTTGTTATTAATGATGCAAAATACTTCTTAGGGGAAGTATTAACTATTTTAGGTAATAGCAGTGAAGTAGATAATTGGGGATCAAGTTATTTAAATAAAAACATATATTTTACGGAATATGAGTTAAATATATTATATACAACTGATAATACGCCAACTGAAGAAATAAAAATTGAATATTCATATGAAATATATAGGTCTTTACTAGCATCTGTAGAAGACTATTCTCTTGATTTAATCAATGATACAATTAAAAACAATGAAAATTATGATGATTTTGTTAAAGATTTGATTGTTTATTTGACACCACTTGAGGCAAATGATTCAACTTTGGTAAATAATTATCAGAATAGTTTATTTAATTCAAATTTCTATAAGTTATTATCTATTTATTCAAATGAATTTATGTTAAAAATTATTAATAATTTATCTGAAGAAAATAAGAATTTGATTTTGCAGTATTTTATTAATAATAATTATAGATTTTATGATTCATTTATTGGAAGTTATGCTACTTTATTAACAGATAATCAAAAATATATTTTGGTATCTGCATATCTTGCAACAGATTATAAAAAAATATATGATACTAGCTTAACATCATCTAATACTGATTTATCCGATACTTTATTGTATACTAGATTAAGTGACTTTGATTCAAAATATCAGTATATAAATTCAGATGGAAGTATAGATAATGATAAATTTGATTCCTTTGCTGAGTTAATTGGATTTAACACTTCAAACTCTGGTTATGGTATATTTGCATTATCAAGTAGTAAAGGTATATTAAATGGTGAGTTTATTCCAGATAATATAGTATTAGATAATATGAAAGCAGGATATAATTCTTCCTTTGAATTAACTGATGAATTATTACCAAATTGGCGTGGTGGTACAAAAAATAGTCCAAATGATATATCAGATAAATCTTCAGTAAATTATGCTATATTAGTTGAGATGAAGCAATTAATTAAATCTATTAGTACTACAATATTCACATTAGATTTAATTGATAGTAAAGGAACAACACATTATTCATCAGAAAGTACAATTGATTTAATAAATCATACAATTACTTATTATGTTCCAACGAATTATCTTGATTCATTAACAGATAAAATCTTTACTATTGATGAGAATACATTAAGTATTGCAAATTTAGCAACATTAACAATTAATGAAGATAAATTAACTGATGGCAACTTAATTCTTTCTACAGGAAATAATGAAAATGTTATACATGTAGTAGCTGAAGATAAAACTATATATGTTGATTATTCTATTATTTTTGAAGAAATAGATATATCTTTTGATTTGAATTATAATGAAGATAATTCATCAGATACAGTCATATATTCCGATAGTACCATAATAGTAAAATCCTCAGGAGATGTTGTTGCATTAATGGTTACAAGTCCTTCATCAACTGAATTAAGTAGTAATCCATTACCTAAAGGTATGGATTTAAAGCCATACATTAGCATAAAAGATGGTGATGACATTGTTGATAATTCATTTGAATTTGTTGTTGTGGATAATAATCATATTGTAGGAGAAGATGGTTCATCACTCATAATTATGAATATATTGCCAACATTAAATGCTGGAACATATGATATTAGTTTAAATATATTTGGCATCGAAAAGAAAATATCTTTAACAAAAGAAGCTAGTAGTGAATGTAATATCATATCATTAATTTACGAAGGAAAAGAATTAATTGGTAATTTTAATATTAGTAATGAATTGACAACAAAAATTCCTTTTGGTAGAGCGTTTGATTCGGATGAATTCAATTTAAATAACGAGAATTTCTACTTAGATTCTATAGAAGTTTCTTTAGGTGCTACAATAACAATAAGTGCTTCATATAGTACAGATAGCAACAATATTGCAACTTATTCAGTAATATTTACAATCACTGCTGAAGATGGAAGTTCTAAAGTTTATACTCATAAATTAGTTGAAAAAAATCCATTGACAAGCTATGATGAAAATGATAATGAAACTGAAACAAAATATAGTTATGCTACGGTATATAAAGATGGAAATGTAGAATTAACTCCAGATAGTGTGAATAATCCTAATACTATTGATGTTACCTTTAATCGAGGCGAAGAACCACAATATCGTGTTAAATATTCATTTACAAATGTATATACTGAATCAGAAGCAATATTAAAATATTCATTATCTGAAGAAACATCAGGAGCATCTACACAACTTACATATGCAGGTATGATTGTAACAATCCCAAGTACATGTGATGCAGGAGAATATAGATATTATTATACATATAGTAGTCAAGGAACATGGAACGGTGAATATTATTATAGAGAATATACATTCCCTACACTTGTAATTAATAAACAGTATTCATTGGATGCTACTATTCAGAAGTTAACTTTCTTTGATTCTTATGCAACTTTATCAAATTTAGCAACAATTATTCAACCAGAAATATCAATGCGCCCTGTTGAAACAACAGCTTCTGACGAAGTAAATTACTTTGATTATAGAAATAAGGACCAAACTCCATTAATTATCATTGATCCAACAACAAAGTATATAAATTATAAACCGGAGGATACTGATTATTCTACAAAAGAATATAATGATTATTTTTCTGTAGGTGCTATTTCAAATGCAAATTTATCAGATTATGCCCCAACATTTATAATCGAAAAACATGCTGAAATTTATCAGTATACTACATTAGATAAATTACAAAAATATGGTGCTGATAAAAATCAAACAGAATCTGATTATACAATATTAAGTAACCATGATACATTGTATATATATGTACCATATGTTAATCAAAATGATAAATCAACAAAAATTTTCTTGGTTCAAGTAGATAATAATGGTAAATGGACTAATGTTTATAGTGATGATGGAAATATAAGCACAAAAATTACTACTTTATCAGAAAACAAAGGTGATATTATTTATGATGGTGTAACATATAAAATTAGCGAGTATGCTGGTACAACTGACAGTGCTAATAATAGTTCATTATTTATGGATTACATTGGTACGCCACTTGATAATCATTTTTGGTACGTTTCTTATGTTGTTTTCTCTGAAGATTATTTGAGAAGTGATTCGAAAGAATATTGTAAATATTATCATATTGCATTAATTGATACATCAAACACAATATATTTTGAGTTAACAGTAAATACTCCAAGTGATTTTATTCTAAATTCTTTATATATAACAATTTCTGAGAATATATATACAACAGACATAAATAGCAATACTATTATATCTACAAAGCAAATAAGTGCATATGTTAAAGATTCAGAAAACACTAATATTTCTGGACAAAAAATTTATTTGTTAGATCATAATTTACAGGTTTTGCCAAGTGGATATTTCTATTTCTATATTGATTTACCTGATGGTTATATCGCAACATATAAGGTTACAAACGACAAAGATAATCAAAATGAATCTATTGATGAAGTAGGAGCTTATTTACCACCTACATCAATTGTAACTCAAAAAATTCAATTAACAATTACTATTGAAAAGGCCTCTTCATCTTCAGATGGAAGTTGGGGAGTAAGTATTGCTGATATTTTTACAAGACAGGTAAATGAACAAGTGCAAAATTAAATAGAAAAATGCTCTGAATTTTCAGAGCATTTATTTATACAGGAAGTAGTTTATAAAGATAGAGGTGAATAATAGGTATGGCTTACAAAGCCATTGGCAAAATTAAATATTTTATTTATACTAGCTATGAAAGGAGCTAATATGAAAAGAATATTTAAAAGCAATTTATTATGTGATGACGTATTTTATTTTTATTATCTTATTTTTAATTACTGGATTTGTAACAACATTTGTTACAAATTCTAAATTAGTTTTAATGCTATTAAAAACATTATGTGCTTGGTCTTCATTTTATGTAATACTTTAATAATTATTACAATTATATTATTTATAGCAGGATTATCTTTATTATCAGCGTCATTAAGAAACAAAATAAAATTTAAATAGAAAGTATTTTCATTTATATTTCTTCACAATTTTTATCTTTTGCTTTTGCTTTATTTCCAGTAGATGATTCTTTAAGTGTTAATCCATTATTATTTAAATCTGGATAATATAATACAATGTCTATATTATTTGTTAAATCATCTTTATTTCTTTTAAAATAGAATTCAGCTAAGCCTGTTGTAGTACCTGAAATTTCAAAATATACTTTACTGTATAATGATTTATTTGTAATATCACTTAATCCCATTTCTGTTGAGTATACAAAATCAATATTATCTAATAAGCCATATTTAGTATTTGTTTCGTTGCCTCCATTAGAGCCGATATCTAAATACCAAAAATAGGCACCATTAGAGCCATTATCTCTACTTAGGCAATATTCATATTCATTGTCAATATCTTCTTGAGTAACTTCAATTGAGAAGAAATATGCTAAATCATGATAATCGATTGAAGTCCATTTTCCATCAACATTGATATTACTAGATGCCTTTGATAAGCCACCTAAATAATTGGTTTCGATTAATGTATTAACAATTGTCATGCCAGAAGAATAATTACCAGGTATATTTCTTTTTATTTTTGTTAATGTAAAATTTTCACCATCACCAGGATTTACCATAACAAACTCTAAATTTCCTACAGTTCTTGGTTTGAACCAAATGCACCTTCTCGGAATAATGAGTGTTGATATTTTTTCTTCATTAACATAAGTATCATTTATGGTAACTAAATTATTATTAACATCTAATTTTCCTTGTAATCTTAAACAGTAGTAATTTGCACTATCACTTCCAAATGTTGCATCGTATATATTTTTACTTGGAGCTGGATAGATAATATTTCCTAATGAATCCTTATATGGAAGAGTATAAACGGAATTGCTTGCACCTGCAGGATAATAAAAGGTTGTTTTATCCATATTTGTTGATTCTCTAATATATGTATTTATTTCTCCACCTACAAAAAATCCCATATTGTCATTTGCAGCAGTTGTATATTCATCATCTAATGCTTTAAAAGGAATAACTTGTTTATCGTTTAATTTTGTACTTCCATTTTTAGTAGTAACAAGATTGTATATTTTTTCTAAGTCCATAGATTTACCATAACCAATTCCACCACCATTAGAATTATCCTCCCAGCTTAGAATTGATTCATTGTAATCGCCAATTAATGTATATTTACTAATTTTTTCTATATTAGAAATATTGCTAACTCCACTACTTAATTTAATGCTACTATAATGTACACCAACTGATTCAATATTTGAATTTGCATATCCTGCAACTATTCCAACTAAACAATTAATATTTGATTTAATTATAGAATTATCTAAGTAAAAATTTTCAATTTTTTCAGTAATATTGCTATTAATTTCGTCCATGGATCCAACATAGCCAAACATACCAACATAATTGGTAATAATTATATTATTATTAATTGTATCCTTTGTATGTTGATTTAAGACTGTATTATTTGGTTTTATATAATTTGAATTATTAAAATCAGTATCGATTAAAAGATTATTAATTACATAGCCGTTTCCATTAAAATTACTAATAAATGGATGGGCGTTAATACCAATAGAAGGAATTGGTGATTGTACATTATTTCGTGTTAAATCACTCATATCAATATTCGCTTTTAATTCAAAATAATAAGGTTTGTCATCATAATAGCCTAAATCCTGTAACCATGCTAAATTATATAAATGCCTTGCATGAGTAATTATATATGGATCGTCACTTGTGCCACTTCCTGCTGCATAATAATTAGCGTGTGAGCCTAAATCAATTGAATCATTATTTTTTATGCCATAATAATTGGTGTACCATGCGTATAAAGAAGTAGTTAATGCTACAAAAATGATAATTATATTAAACAATAATACACATGTTTTTTTCATATTCTACCCCCTTAAGTAAAACATTAAATCATCTTTAAAATATACAATAGTATCTAAAGAAGATTCTCCAATATTATCCGTAAATAATCTATTAATGTTATTAGTATTATAGTCAAATAATAAATAGATAGTAACATTTTCATCTGTAGTATTAATTGTATCAATTAATGTATTATGGATAGTATTATCCTCCTCCTCACTATAAGGAAGATAATACTCATTATTATTAACGATTGAGAAGATATTATTTTCATGCTTTAAAACCTTAAATATTGCGAC
Organism: Anaeroplasma sp.; assembly: GCA_051874325.1. Lineage (GTDB taxonomy): Bacteria > Bacillota_I > Bacilli_A > Acholeplasmatales > Anaeroplasmataceae > Anaeroplasma. The sequence goes on along the minus strand of JBJEFS010000027.1, from coordinate 396 downwards.
ATTACTTAAATAATTATAGTTCTTATAATTTATTTCAATAAAATTATTATTTCTATAGCCATTATTTCCAACACTAATGTTAATTGTATTTAAGGTTGTTTTAAAAGATATTTCATATATAAGCTTAGAGTAATCGTTTAGTATATCATATGGCAACAAATTAGAACCATCATCATTGATGGCTTCTTTTTTGTATGTATTATCATTATTTTCAACAGCGATATATCTGTTAAGCTTTATATCCCAGATATTACCAATTGCAGTTACTCCAGTAATACCATTAGCTGTTGCTTCTTTATTACTTACATACCAAGCATTTACTATACATATTAGTAGTAAAGAAGTTATTATTAAAGATATAATTGAAGAAAAAACCTTATATTTCATTAATATTCT
>JBJEFS010000026.1:0-3892 GCA_051874325.1 Anaeroplasma sp. | reverse complement strand
ATATTTTTATAGGTATATATAAGTGGTTTATACGTACACCTATTACATTAATAGGTGAAAAAATGGATGAATAGGTTACACGGGATCTTATTCCGTGTGAGCGGCCAATGGCTTGACTTGTGTCACTAATAATATGTTATCTGTAGGACCGTATGGGTATGCGTTTGGATTTGGTTTGTTCGCTATATATAATGATATTAAATATGACGAGAAAAATATGGTTTATACTCGTATTAAGAATGGTCAAATTATTTGACTTATGAACAGTTTATGGCATTTAACGGTCAATATGTAAAAATTGCGGTTGGAATGGGGCTAATTACAGAAGATGAGCTTGTTGCTCTAATAAAAAGAACTGTAGGTAATGAGTAAAATGGCTCGAATACGGATTCTACTGTCAAATTAAACTAACTACTATTCTGAGCGACTCAATAGTAGTGTCCTTGCGTTAAAACTGCCTCAAAAGCTCACTAAATACGAGGTGGACAATGAAATAGCGGATTGGATGAGAAATGAATTGTCCGCGTATAGCTATGGGTCTAGCATCGACTATAGCTACAACGAGGCACTTGATTTATTGGTATTTTATTTTATAAACTAGGAGGATTGTATGGAAAGAATTAATTTTGTAATTTTTAATGTAATAATTTTGTAATTTTTAATGTAATAAGAAAGATATTGATTGGCTCATTTGCAAAAAAAGAGACTTTTTCTATTCACAAATTCGTCCGAGAAAGAAGTGCGCGGACATTGTTTGTTGAATATGACTTATCACATGGGTCAACGTTCATCCCGATTTATAAACTGCTTATAAATCTTGAATTAAAAGAGGCGATTGGAGATGAGGTCAAACAATACACTATTCAAAACTATATAAAATTTTAATGGAGAATAAAAATGGTTTGTAAAAATTGTAATAGGGAAATTAATTATGATAAATTATTATTTTGTCCTTTTTGTGGAAAAAAAATTAGTTCAATAAAAAAATGCCCAAAATGTGGATGTGATAGGATTGAAAATTCATCATTTTGTCCAAAATGTGAATATAATTTTAACAAAGAAAAATTAATTAATAAAATATTAAAACTAATAAAGGGAGAAGAAGACTATTATTTTGGGGTTAAAATTCATAATATTTTATTATTTAGTGAAAGAATAATTTTTATATTGTTTTCATGCTTAATATTTCTTTTTTATTCACTGAATGTATTTAAAATAGAAATGGGTTCTGACTTAGAAGACATTGAAAAATTTAATAATAATCTGGATGTATATTCCATTTTGGCTGGTAAAAACGAAATTATTAAACCATCTGATGTGAAGCTATTGATTGTTTTCGCAATAATTGGTTTAAGTATATCTATTTTTTCATTTTTAATTTCTTATTTTTTTAAGAACAAAAATTTAAAATATAAAAAAATTCAAATAGAAATTAATGATTTTAATTTTTATATTTCTTTTATTCATTATATCATAATGTTTGTATCAGGATGTATTATTATTCATAATGTTTCAATTTATAAAGATTATTTTCCATTTATTAAGATTGGATTATGTTCAAAACTAATTATAACTTTTTCTGTCCTATTTTTTATGCTTAATAGCATCGTATTTATACTTAGAAAAATACTTAAATACAATTATTGCCCTGAAAAAGATATAATAGATGTATTTAAAAAAATTTATGAATACAAGATGAAAAGAACAAAAAAGAATATTCTAATATATGAATTAGATATACCTATCGAACCATCAAAAATGGAAAAACCAAGTTGTTATTATAAAAAAATTATGGCATATTTACATATGAAAAGGCTATTAATTTATTTTTCTTTTGCATCAATTCTATTATTTTCATTTTATTCTACACTAGCTATTAACCCATGGTCTAACTTTGGTGGAAAAGAGATATGGCTCATCGTTTTAATACTTTTAATGATATTATTAGTATTATTTTTAATTCCTAAAAGAAAAAATCTTTTAAAAAAGATTAAAGGAGAAAAAACATTAAAGTTTGTCAACGCAATATTAATAATAGAAAATATTTTAATGGTAGTTGTTTCTATTTCATTTTGCTTTATTTATATCGGTGAAAATGAAGAGTATTATTTTTTATGGCAATGGCACTATGTAATTTTTATTTTAATTTTCACTTCGGTTTATATGTATAAATCATCAAAATTTAGAAGAGAACTATGCTTTAAATTTTATGGTAATTACTCACCTCGAAGAAAAGATAAAACTAATTATACGGAAATGATGATTAAGGAAGAATATTTAAATTATAAAAATAAAATTATTGAATATAAGAAGAATAAAAAAGAAATATATTTTTATAATAAAAAATTGAATAAATATCATAGGACTATTGAAAATTTAAATCAATTAATATTATTTGATAACGACATTTTATTCGAAACATTAGAATATCTTGCTACTAAAAATGTTGTAAATGCACAAATAAAAGTTGCTCAATATTACGAGGACAAAAACATTGAACAATCAATCTATTGGTATAATAGTGCTTTAAAGAATAATTCAAAAGAGGCTGCCTATAGGCTTTCTCAATTTTATAATAATGGTAATGGGGTAACACAAAATAAGGAAACTTATAAGGAGTTATTATTTACAGCTTCTAAATTAGGCTCTGAGGAGGCAATTGAGGCGCTTAGAAGAGATTATAATTATAGTTTTGAAATAAATGATAATATTCAATCAATTCAAACTGATTTCAATTGTAAATTGACAAAAAATCAAATTATATCATTTTCTTTAGTATCTACAATATACTTGATTTTGTTTATATTATCATTGGTAGGAATGAATGGAAAAAAAATATTATTTTCTAATTTTGAAATGAACATAATTTCTTCGTTCTGGTTACTGTCAATAATTCCAACATATTTTGTCTATTTAGGAGTTATTAGTCCATTAAAGATTAGTATAAAATTTTCAAAAATATTGGTAATATTAGGCATTATTTTGATGTTGTTCTTGGATGTGTTTGTTTATATTAATATCTCAAAATTCTCAGATAGTCTAAAATCAACATATGACTCATCAATGTTTAACATTTTTTCTAATTATATTATAGTTATTACGATGAATATTTTTTCAAAAATTGGTATTAATGTATGTTATTTACTATCTATATTTAGAATTAAGCTTCCTTCATTGAGGGAATCAAATAAATATCATAGGAAGAATAATTTATTTAAAATTATTATTAATTTTATTTTTTCATTTTTAAATTTATCAAAAACATTACTAATATTTAAACGAAAATATCCAAACGTATATCCTGTAGTAATATTAATTGTTTTTTCTTTTTTCTGTCCATTATTATCAGAATTATCTATTTTTTTAATTGTTATGATAATAATATCATATATTGTTTTGTTTATTAATTCATTATATATAATATCTGAATATAATGTTTATGAAATATATTATGAGGGGTATAATAGAACATTAAAATATGTTTGTTTTTATAATGGAAAAGAAAAATATATAGATCAGAATGGAGTCTATTTTATTACAGAAGATAATGGGAAAACATTTTATAAAGAATAATTAATAATGATAGTGAGATAGAAACTAAAATAAGTAATTGCAAAATTCTTACCTAAACAATTAACTGAAGAAGAAATTAGAAATGAAATCGCAAAGCTTAAGGATAAGATTATTCCTAGCGTTATGATGTTACTGTCAAGAAAAAATTATACAAAAATGCTCATTTAGAATTCAACAAAAATGCTTACTTATCATCATCTATAATATCTTTTGTTCTATAGCTGTTGATAAATGTGTTTTACCAACACCAGGACTACCAATAATAATAATATTTTCTTTTTTCTCTAGAAATTGAAGATACTTAAAATTCATAATTTGA
>JBJEFS010000025.1:0-3901 GCA_051874325.1 Anaeroplasma sp. | reverse complement strand
TTATTGACTATTGATGTTGTTAGTTTTATAATAGGATATAATTTGTAAAAAGGAGAAGAAATAATGAAATTACTAAAGTTTTTTAAATGGTATTATTGGTTATTTTTTATTCTAGTAATATGTTTAGTGTATATACAGGTAACAGCTGATTTAGAAATACCAAGTTTGCTAACTGAGATTTTAAATCAAGCTGGATTGATTTCTAAAATTAGAGCTCAATACCCCGATATAGCGATTCCACAAAATTTAATTGATGAATGTAAAGCAATTATTTGGGATTCAGGATTAAAAATGTTAATGTGTGCCGCTATTTCTTTTGTCTGCAATGTTGCTGTATGTTTTCTTGCATCAAGAATCTCAGCAGGTTATACCCATGATTTAAGAAGGGAAGTATATAAAAAAATACAACATTTTTCCTTATCAGAAATAGATAATTTCTCAACTTCAAGCTTAATTACAAGATCAACTAATGATTTGACCCAAATTCAGATGATAATTGTTATGATTTTGCGAATTGCTTTGTCAGCTCCATTTATGGCTATAAGAGGTATTCAGGAAGCAACTAAGCAAGCTTCAACATCAAATTTAAATCTACTTGTTATTTTTGGAGTAGTTGCGCTATGTCTATTAGTTTTAGTTTTATTTATGTTAGTGTATCCTAAATTTAAGGTTATTCAGAAGAATACTGATGATTTAAATTTAGTAACAAGAGAAAATTTGACTGGTATTAGAGTTGTTAGAGCTAATAATGCCCAGCAATATGAGGAAGAAAAATTTGAGGAAGTTAATGGCAGATTAACTAAAACCAATGTTTTTGTTAATAGAGTTATGTCAATCATGAATCCCGGAATGATGATTGTAATGAATATAACTTCATTATTAATTTTATGGATAGGTGCATACGCAATTGATAGCCAACAATTACAATTAGGTGATGTATTTGGTTTTCAGCAATATACAATGATGATATGCATGGCATTTATGCAATTAATTATGATATTTGTAATGGTACCTCGTGGTGCTGTATCAGCAGGAAGGGTTCTTGAAATATTGAAATCAGATAATTTAATTAAAGAACCAAGAGTGTCTGATGAAGAGAATTGTATCGGAACTGTTGAATTTAAAAATGTTAGTTTTAACTATGGAAATAGTGATGAAGCAGTTGTAAAAAATATCAATTTTAAAATAGAACAAGGCCAAACATTAGCTATTATTGGTTCAACAGGAAGTGGTAAGAGTACTATTCTTAACCTTCTAAATAGGTTTTATGATCCTACTGAGGGTGAAGTATTAATTGATGGTGTAAATGTTAAAAATTATAAATTTAAAGATTTACGTGAAAAAATAGGATATATTCCTCAAAAATCAAACCTTTTTTCAGGTACAATCAAATCGAATCTTTTGTTTGGTAAAGAAAATGCTTCAAACGAAGAATTAGATGATGCTCTTAAAATTGCTCAGGCTTATGATTTTGTATATAAGCTTGATGATAAGCTAGATTCATGGGTTGCTCAAGGTGGTGTCAATTTCTCGGGTGGTCAAAAACAAAGATTATGTATTGCAAGAGCTGTTATTAAAAAACCTGAAATTTATGCTTTTGATGATTCATTTAGTGCTCTAGATTTAAAAACTGACAAAGCGTTAAGAGAAGCATTAAAAGAAGATAAACACATATCAACAAAAATTATTGTAGCTCAAAGAATTGGTACAATTCTTAATGCTGATAAGATAATAGTGCTTGAAAAAGGAGAAGTAGTAGGAATTGGTAATCATCATGAATTAATGGAAAGCTGTTCTGTTTACCAAGAAATTGCATATTCACAATTATCAAAGGAGGAGTTAAATAATGCATAAAGCGAATCGTTCTGATGCTAGAGCAAAAGACTTTAAAAAAACATTTAAAAAGTTATTATCATTATTAAAACCTCATATGGCTTATGTTATTGTCGCCATAGTACTTAGTATTATAGCATCTGTATGTAATATTTTTGGTCCTAAAACATTGGGTAAAATTACAGAGGCATGTTATATGCCTATAATTGACTTTGAGTACATTACTAAAATAGGTGTAATACTAATCATTATTTATGTAAGTAGTGCCTTGTGCAATTATTTTTGTGGCTTCATTATGACTGGTGTTACACAAAAGATTTGTAGAGACATGCGAGAAAATATTTCTCTTAAAATTAATAAAATCCCTTTAGCATATTTTGATAGAACATCATTTGGTGATGTATTAAGTAGGGTAACTAATGATATTGATACAGTAGGACAAAATCTTAATCAAAGTGCTACACAAATGATATCATCAATCACAACATTTATTGGTGTTTTTATAATGATGCTGACATTATCACCTATAATGACATTAATCCCTTTAATTTCGATTCCTTTATCAATGATTTTCATGCTTATTGTAGTAAAAATATCTCAAAAATATTTTAGAAACCAACAAAGAAGCTTAGGTAAACTTAATGGTCATATTGAAGAAGCATATTCAGGTCAAATTATTATTAAGGCATTTAATCAAGAGGATAATAAATTACAAGAATTTGATAAATGTAACGATGATTTGAAAAGAAGTGCATGGAAAAGTCAATTTTTAAGTGGATTAATGATGCCTCTTATGCTGTTTATAGGTAATTTATCTTACGTTGCAATTTGTATTATTGGTGGATTAAATATTGTATTAGGAAATTTTGGTCTTGAATATATTCAAATGTTTATTCAATATACAAGAATGTTCAATCAGCCATTGCAACAAATTGGCCAAATCACTAATGTTTTACAATCATGTGCTGCTGCAGCTGAAAGAGTATTTGAATTTTTAGAATTAGATGAATTATCAGAAGAAAAGGATTGTATTACTATAGAAAAAGAAAAAATTGTTGGTATTGTAGAATTTAAAAATGTTAATTTTGGATATTTAGAAAATAAACAAATAATTTTTGACTTTAACTGTGAGGTTAAGGCTGGTAATAAAATAGCTATTGTTGGACCTACAGGTGCAGGAAAAACAACAATGGTAAATTTATTAATGAAGTTCTATGAAACTAATAGTGGTGATATTCTAATTGATAATGTTCCAATTTCTAAAATATCTAGAGAAAATATTGCTAGTTTATTTGGTATGGTATTGCAGGATACATGGTTGTTTGAAGGTACAATTAGAGATAACCTTAAGTTTGGTAATAAAAATGCAACAGATGAAGAAATATGGGCTGCTTTAAAATCAGCTAATATGGATCATTTTGTTCATTCACTTCCTGGTGGACTTGATTATGTGTTAGATGAAAATGCTAATGTATCTGCTGGTCAAAAGCAATTGCTAACAATTGCAAGAGCAATGATTGAAAACTCGCCAATGTTAATTTTGGATGAAGCAACTTCTAGTGTTGATACGAGAACAGAAATTCTTATACAAAATGCAATGGATAAATTAATGGAAGGAAGAACAAGCTTTGTTATAGCTCATAGATTATCAACTATAAAAAATGCAAATAAGATTTTAGTAATGAATAATGGTAATATTATTGAACAAGGTACTCATGATGAATTATTAAGCTTACACGGCTTTTATTATGATTTATATAATTCACAATTTCAGGAATAAGTATTAATTGATTTTATGTAATATTTTATTGCAGAAGTAATCGACACAATAGTCGATTACTTTTTTTATAGATAAAAACTATATTAAATATAATAAGTATTGTAATAAACATTTACTGATTACAAATTAATCAGCATGCGACCATTAGGAATACCTAAAAGAGTACGATTTGTTTATTACTTTTTTGTCATTTTACTTGAATGCGGTCGCCCATTTCCAAACAATAAAAACAAAAAAAGTCTAGATAAAACCTAGACTTTTATGTGTTCATAACTGGAGGCCCCGACC
>JBJEFS010000024.1:0-17737 GCA_051874325.1 Anaeroplasma sp. | reverse complement strand
GGATTGTTTTACTACACTAATGGAGAAATAATTCAATAAACTATAATTATCAAGTATGGGATAAGGGGGATTATCACCTTTTTAATCCTTTTTTAATTAAATTTTGACTTAAACTTTAAAATTTCTTTTATTCAAATTATGTGAAATTATGTGAAAAATTTCCATATATTGACAATATATTTTAAAGAAAATATAATTGAATTAAAGATAATAATAGGGGGATAACAAAATGAACAAAAAGTTAAATTATTTAGCTATTATTTGTTTTATTTGGTATGGCTTTAGGTAATATAAGTCATACAACCACTATACAACATAATGATTCTGGAGTATTTTATGCATATTCAAATATTGGTAATTCTACATCATCAATATTTGTTGGATTAAATATTAAAGATTGGTATGGATTAAATGCGTATATAAGTTCTAATATTGGAATAGGTTCTAGTATGCAACTTGGATCAATCACATATAGTGCAGAAATAAGTGTTTTAGATGGAATATCTTTTTCATTTGGAACTGTGTCAGGTAATGTTACTAATGAAACAACTATTAGTATCGGTTGGGGAACATTAGCATTTGCATATGCTGCATGTGGTGCAATAGCTACTACTCCAGTTCCAATGGCTAGAGCTGTTGCAGGTGTTGCTGTATGTGTTGTAGTTCTAATAGACATATTTAAATAGTGGAGGTTTTTATGAATATTATTATTAAAGATGATATGGTAAAAGAAAGTAAAGTATGGAAGAATCCAATGATATTATTCTTCGTATTTGCTGTCTTATTTCCTTTAGTATTAATATGGAACAATACTAATACTACTGAGTTTATTTTAGGAGAAGTATTTTTTATATTAGTTGGATGCTATTTTCTCTATGGTTATTTATATGCCTATAAATATAAAGTTATAGTTACTAATGAAAAAATAGTTTTAAAGACTTTATTTAAAAGCGTTGAAGTTCAATTTAAAGATATAAAAACGTATAATTGTAAAAGATATAGAAAATCAGAATTTTATCAATTTTTTGTTTTTTGTGAAGAAAAGAAAATAATAATTAATACTAGATATAAAGATGATTTTGAAAAAATATTAAAAAAATAAAACAAACATTATTTTTTAAAATTACAATTATGCATGATGAACAATAAGACATAGTTATCGCTACTATGAAGATAGATTAATTGAAGAAGAAGTAATAGATGAAATTAAAGGTGATGAATATAAATTACATTATTTATATGATCAGTTTAATGAATTATATGCTTTCAGATATGATAATAATGAATATTATTATTTGAAAAATAGTCTACATACAATTATAGGAATAATAAATTAATCAAAGCAAATAGTATGTGAATATAGATATGATGGATATGGAAATCATAAAGTACATAATGGTAATGGAGTATTACAAACTGGAAGAAATTTTATAGGTAATATAAATCCATTTATATATAGAGAATAGTATTATGATGTCGAAACTGGATTCTATTTTTGTCATAATAGATATTATGTACCACAATGGGGAAGATTGTTAGAACCTGATAATATAAATTACCTAAATCCAAATTCAGTAAATTCATTTAATTTATATGCTTATTGTAATAATAATAATCCTGTCATTTACAAACATAGACCCGATTCTTTTGGTGGTTCAATTACTATTCCATCTATTTCTTCGGGTGGCTTAGCTGGAAATAGAATAAGTGGTAATGCAGTCAAACAAATTGCACAGACATTATCATCAAAATCCAGTGGGTTTAATTTGTTTGGATATGAATTAAGAACATCTGCTGGCTGGGATACTTCGCCGGATATCGCTACTAGTTTTTTTGGAAGAATTGGATTTTCTTCTTATGTTACACATACACAAGGACAATCTGGAATGTTATATGCTTTTGCAGGAAGCACATCTGATATAATGAACTGGATGGGGGCAACATATTATGCAGGTGTTGGAATTAATCTATTTGATATTATAGGTGTAGAAGCATATGTCGAAACTATAGGAATTGGTGCTCAAGTTAGTATAGGAAATTTTAGTATTGGAGCAGACATTAATTTAATTGGTGGAACTTCTATTACACTTGGTTGGAATACTGATTTAGGAAATGGTATGACTAAAACATATGGGTTTACTGTAGGTGTAAATACTGGTTGTCTAGTTGCAGTATTTTGCTGGATTTATAAGTTTGTAACAACAGGTGATCCTAGCCCTGTTTCAGGATTACAACCAGCTTATTAGAAAGGAAAAAGAATATGAATAAAAAAAGAATTTTAGGTAATATATTATTCTGGTCAACTTTAATTTCTCCAATGATTTCATTTTCGCTAGCAAGTATGATTGGTGAAGCGGATATATTTGGGGTTGCGGGGATAATAAGATATTCTTGGGTGATGTTGTTATTTATTCCAATAGGAATTTTATCGATTTTAATTGGATTCAAACTTAAAAATAGTAAACAAAAATACAAGAAGAATTTTATTATTTCATCTATTTGCTTACCATTGCTAATAATTTTTGGTTCATATAGATTTGTTTTTAATGGTGTAATTTCATACGATGTTAATGAGATAGCAATTATTGAAGAAAAAATCAATTTTGAAATTCCTGATGATATTAAACTAGCAACAAATAAATTAGATTTATATAGCATAAGCTATGTAAAGATTATTGATAGCGAAAGTAAAAATGTTTTTGAACAAGAAATTAGAAATAATCAACTATGGCAAAAAGAATTAAAACCTGAAATTAAAAGTTTGTTACCATTGGATATTCAATATGAATCTGAAGTTTTTGAATATTTCGTATTCTTTAATATTACAAGTGATGAATATAACATTTACCCGTTAAGTGGCCAATATGAATGTATATTTATCGCATATGATTGTGATTTACAAAGATTAATCATTTTGAATGATTATAAAATTAATATAAAATAAAATCTTAGGAGATGCTAGAAATGGCATTTCCTAGGTGTATGAATTATCTATTAATAAGAGGGAGTAGCCTTAGACAATTTGATTAAAATTCGCTCAAATTATTTAAGGTTACTCCCTTTATTGATATAATCCTGTTTTCGACAGTTTTAATGAATAAAAAAGCAAAAAGTGTAGGTGTATCGTTTAATGCATCTAGTATTTCCCCATAATCATATGTTGGATTATATTTAGAAGTATCTACATACACTTCCATATTTTTTAAAGAGAATATTATTTCATTTATAGTAAAATGATATCCTTTTTCTTTTAGTTTTACTTCAAGTAATCTATAAATTAATAAAGATGTATAACAAATCTTAAAATGAACTACTATTCTTGAATCTAATCTATGGTAAACAGGTCTTGCATCAAAATTAGTTTTTAGTATTATAAAACAATCCTTAATTTTATATCTTTGAGAATTAACTTCTATAATGTCTTTTACATTATCTTCAAGAAGATTAGTGGCTATTGCGTAAAAACCATCGTATTTTTCCTCATTAGCTATTCTTTCAGTATTTAAACTATATTCTTTTTTTTCAGATTTAATAAATCTAGCAATGTATAACTGTCGAAAACCCGTTTTTTTACATATTAAAAATATACATTGAATATTCTTCAATAAATAGTTCCAAGTTTGTCTCATTAGTGATGACAAGCACACTATACAAACTACCCATTTACTAAGAATTAAATGTATAAAAATAATATGAAGACCAATATGCAGCCAGCGGGCCTTTATATATAAATTGTAGAAAACGAGGTATAAGCACGGCTGTACTAATAGCTACCCTATCTCGTCATTTATATTCAATGAAATGGTTATCATTGGGGAAATATTTCTTATCTTTGGAGGAAAAGAAAAAACAAATATAAAGTTTTCAATTTTTTGCTATTTTTACATTTTCTTTACAATTCTTTACTACATCGTGTAAGAAATCTATCTATTATAGAATTATAATTTAGATGTAAAATTAGGAGGAAAGATTAAAATGAAAAAAATATTTGGATTATTCGCATTAACATTATGTTTTTTATCTGGTGCAGTAGGACTATCAAGCTGCAATAAAACTGAAGAAATAAAGGTATACACTCGTGACACTGATAGCGGAACAAGAGAAGGCTTTTTTGAAGGAATCGGCTTTAGCTCAGCTAAAAAATCTAATGATGATTTAGTTGAAGGCTATATAACTATAGCTTCAAACGGGGATATGATTACAGGTGTTAAGGGTGATGAATATGGAATTGGTTATATTTCATTATCTTCTTTAGAATCATCAGGTGTCAAAGGACTAATATATGAGAATGTTGCTCCAACAGAGGAAAATGTTATAAATGGTAGCTACAAGCTTACAAGAAACTTTAATTATTGTATAAGGGCTTCTTATTCAAATAATGATAATAAGGATATTGTTGAAGCCTTTGTTGCTTATATGTCAACTAAGGAAGGTAAGGCAACAATTCAAAGTAAAGGTGGAATTCTAACTGTAGAATCAACTGATAAATCATGGAATGATATTAAGAATAATTATCCAATTGCAGCAAAGGATAATAGTTCAGTAACAATTAATATCGGTGGCTCTACATCAGTTAATAGTATTGTAAAAGCTCTATTAGTTGAGTTTAGTGCAAAATGTGGTAACTTTAAATATATTCATAATGCAACTGGTTCATCAGATGCTTATAAAAGAACAAATGGTAGCGAAAAAGATGGAGTTAATGCATGTGACTTAGCATTTGCATCAAGAGAGTTTAATCAAGACGAACAGATGGATAATTCTTTAAAGGGAAAAATGTGTACAGATGCAATTGTAGCAATTGTGAACAATGATAACAGGATTGATAAGGTCACAGCAGAAACATTAAAAAATATTTACAATGGTACTTATACTACCTGGGATCAAGTAAAGTAATTAACAAGAAAGGATTATCGTAGAATAGCCATGAGCTATTCTATTTTGGTTGTATGGAAAAAATTGATAAAGATAAGATTGTTTTTAAAAGTAAAGCTGATGTTGCGATAAAGCTAGTCTTTATGATTATCACAATTATTTGTTCATTAACAATAATCATAATTACATTATTTATATTGATAAAGGGTGTAGCACCATTCGTTAAAAAGTATACAATTGGTGATCAGCAGTATAGTGCTAGTATAGGTAATTTTTTATTTGGAACAACGTGGTTTAAATCACCTAATTTATATGGGGCAGGCTATATTATTATTAACACGATTTATGTTACATTAATTAGTCTTATTATCGCAGTGCCAATTTCGATTTTAACTGCGTTATTCATTTCTAAAATTGCTCCTAATAGTTTATCAAAATTATTGAATTATGTTATTGAAATGCTAGCAAGTATTCCATCTGTAATTTATGGTCTATTTGGAGCTGGTGTTATTACAAAACTTGTAAAATCATTATCAAAGCTATTGGGGTTTCAAAGTGCTGGAGGAATTTCTGTTTTATCAGCTTCGTTAGTTTTAGCAATAATGATTATTCCAACAATAACAATGTTATCTGTTACTGCAATAAATGCTGTCAAAAAGGATTTGATACATGGCTCATTAGCATTAGGAGCAAGTAAAACTCAAACTAATTTTAAGGTGGTTTTAGCTTCGGCTAAATCTGGAATTTTTTCTGGAATTATTCTTGGTGTTGGAAGAGCCTTAGGTGAAGCTACAGCGGTTTCAATGGTTTGTGGAAATTCAGACTCTGGTCCAAATTTGAATCCATTTGACATAACTAAGACATTAACATCAGGTATGCTACTAGGTATTCATGAAAGCACAGGCTTATCATACGACATTAGATTTAGCCTAGGTATTGTTTTAATAGTCATAATTCTAATTACAAATTTAGGGCTAAATGCAATTAAAAATAGGATAGGTAAAGTAAATGCAAAATAGTTTAAAGAAAAGAAAAATTAAAGATATTATTTTAAATATAATTACTTATTCATTTTCAGGTTTTAGCTTAGTTATTTTAGCATCCATTATATTTTTTGTTTTCTCAAATGGTTTTAAAGGCTTATCCATTAAGATGATTATTTCTGATTATTATCAAACTCCATATTTTGGAGTTTGTGAAGCAAATAATAAATTATTTACATTTGAAGATAAGGATGATATCTATTATTCTAATATTTGGGGAATCGGCTTAAAGGATAGCTATGATTTTCAAGGGAATCCTGTAATTGAAATCGTATATATAGATAATCTATCACCACTTAAAAATATACATGATAGTGAATCAAACCCGTTATCAATAAAAAAAGGACAAATTATAAATCGTATTCAAATAGTTGATGATAATGGTGAATTACTTATTTATGTATCAAATATTGGGGCTAAAAAGATGTGTGCTTCCTTAGATGAGGGTAGATATTTAAATGAAATATATTATTCAACAATGGGTGGAGGAATTAGGGGTTCATTAATAACAACATTATATCTTATTCTATTAACTCTATTATTTGCTTTACCAGTAGGTATTATTTCAGCAATATATCTTTCTTTTTATGCTAAGGATAATAGATTTACAAGAACTCTTAGAACATTAATTGATATGATTTCTGGAATTCCATCAATTATTTTTGGTCTAGTTGCCATAATTATAATTATACCATTTACATCATCAACCTCCGGTGGTGGAAATATAATGTCTGGAGCAATAACCTTAGCAATAATGTTATTACCTACCATAATTAGGACAACTGAAGAAGCAATTAATACTATTCCTAAGTCATATACTAGTGCTTCACTTGCCTTAGGAGCTAGCTATGCTCAAACAGTTTTTAAAGTTATTATACCAAATGCAATTCCTGGTATTCTTACAGCAACGCTTCTTTCAATTGGAAAAATAATTGGTGAAAGTGCTGCTCTTATTCTAGCTATTGGTACAGCAATTTCTGATAGTGTTAGTGTCAATTCTCAATCATCGAGCTTAGCAGTTCATATATGGACAGTTATGCAAGGAGATAATCCTAACTATACACAAGCTTGTGCAATAAGCATCGTAATTATTTTTGTTGTATTGATACTAAACATACTTGTTAAATTAATAAGTAAAAAATTAAATAGATTTGAGGTAAAATAAATGGATAATGAGGTTTTATTTCATATAAAGGATTTAAATCTTTCATATGGTGAAAAGCATGTATTAAAAAATGTGAATATAGATTTATATAAAAACAAGGTTACAGCCTTTATTGGTCCATCTGGATGTGGAAAATCTACTCTATTAAGATGCTTTAATAGAATGAATGATTTAATAGTCGACTGTAAAATAACTGGATTAATTGAATTTCAAAATAATGATTTATTGAATATTAATCCAATGCTGTTAAGAACAGATGTTGGAATGGTTTTCCAAAATCCAAATCCTTTCCCAATGTCAATTTTTGATAATATTGCTTATGGACCAAGATGTCAAGGAATTAAAAATAAAACGAAATTAATGGAAATAGTTGTTGATTCACTAAAAAAAGCCGCTTTATATGATGAGGTTTCTGATAGATTAAAGGACTCAGCTTTATCGCTTTCAGGAGGACAGCAACAAAGATTATGTATTGCTAGAGCTATAGCTATGAACCCTTCTGTTATTTTAATGGATGAGCCAACAAGTGCTCTAGATCCAATTGCAACATTAAAAATAGAAGAACTTATAGATAGTTTGAAGAAGGATTATTCAATAATAATTGTTACCCATAATATGCAGCAGGCAACTAGAGTTAGTGATTATACAGCCTTCTTTATGCTTGGAGAGATAATTGAATACAATGAAACTACTGAGTTATTTAAAAATCCTAAGCAGAAGAAGACAGAAGATTATATTACAGGCAGATTTGGATAGGAGTAAAAAATGAAATTAGAACAAGAAATTGAGCATTTAATACAAATGCTTCTAAAAATGGCTGATGCTGTTGAGAATAATTTAAGAGATGCTATAAATGTTTATTACCAATACGATTCTAAAAAAATAGATTTAGTTAATGATGATGTTGTTGATTTATATGAGAGATTAATCGAGGAAATGTGTTTGAATATTATGCTTAGAGAAAGACCTTATGCGAAGGATTTACGAATTGTATCAGGCATTTTAAAATTAGTTGCTGATTTAGAAAGATTAGGAGATCATGCTGAGGATATTGTAGACTTCTCTAAAAAATTGATTGAATGCGATAAACATCAAATTCCAGATTTAGACAAAGCAATAACAATTTCATTAAAAATGGTTCATAATAGTGTACTAAGCTTTGTTAATAAGGATGTTAATTTAGCAAAAGAAGTTATTAATACAGATGATGAGGTAGATTCTTTGTATGATACATTGCTAAAATATATTATTAAAGAAAATGAAAACAAAACTTTTTCATCTTCCTTTGCAATTTATAATACTTTAGTGATAAAATATATAGAAAGAATTGCTGATCATGCAGTAAATGTTGCAGAATGGGTAATTTATATCTTAAGTGGTTATCATAAGGACAAACAAATTTTTTGATTATCAAGGGTGAGTTAATATGGAATATATAATTTATTCAGTTGAAGATGATAAGGATATCTCAAAAATTATTAATAAAACACTATCAAAGCAGGGCTATATTGTTGAATCATTTTATGATGGTGCTTCTTTTTTTAAAGCATTGAAAGATAAAGTACCACATATGATTCTATTGGATATGATGTTGCCTGATTATAGTGGAAGTGAGATATTGAAAAGAATTAGATCAAATAATCATTATGACGATATTTCTATTATAATTGTTTCTGCGAACAATATGATAATGGATAAGGTTGATGGTTTAGATTTGGGTGCTGATGATTATATTGAAAAACCTTTTGATATATTAGAACTAATGTCTAGAGTGAATGCAAAATTTAGAAGACTAAAAAAGAATAATATTTTATCGAATGAATTAATAACAATTGATATTGATAAGCATATATGTACATACGATGATAAAATTATAGATTTAACTGTTAAAGAATTTGAAATATTAACAATTTTATTAGCTAATAAGGGTAATGTAGTTTCAAGAGATGAAATCCTAAATAAAATATGGGGTGATTCTTCTGATTTGCAGTCAAGAACAGTTGATATGCACATAAAATCAATTAGACAAAAATTTAATGACGAAAGTATTATACAAACAGTATACGGTGTAGGCTATAAGGTGTGCTTATGAAAAGAAAATATATATTAATGAATACTATGATTATTGTAAGCTCTTTATTTTTATTTTTGATTGCTTCAATATATATTGTTGATAAAGTAAATAGTAAAAATGCTGAAAGACAAATTAAAGATTTTCTTCATATTATTGAAAATGAGTATGATGGGACAAATATGGTGGAATGCTCTCTTAATATTCATAATGCTAATAATGATATTCGTATAACCTTCATATCAAGTGAGGGAATTGTATTATATGATACTGATATAGCTACAGAAGAAAATCATCTTCAAAGACCAGAAATTCAAAATTTAGGTGAAATAAGCTATCGTTATTCTAAATCATTAGATAAGAAAATGCTTTATATAGCTTGTTACATTCAGGATGTATATATTAGAATAGCATTACCAGAGGCATCTATAACTTCGATAGTAAATTCCTTATGGTTATATGGTGGTATTGTTTTAGTTACTATTTCCTTGCTTTCAATTTTATTTGTAATTAAGACATCAAATGAATTTGTAAAGCCAATTAAATCTGAAATAAATAAATTAGGAAAAATAGTTGGAGATATTCCATCCTATGATGGTAATGATATAGAACTTCTATCATTACAAATTGATGGAGTTCATCAACTTATTAATGATAAAATCAATAGTATAAATTATGAAAAGGATAAATTGAATTTTATAATTCAAAATATTCATCAAGGCTTAATAATTATTAATCCTGATGGAGTAATTAATCTAATTAATGAAAAAGCTCTTTCTATTTTAGAAAGAACATCAAATAATTATAATAATAAATCATATGAATTATTAATTACTGATTCAAAATTACAATCAGAAATTAATAAAGCTATGAAGGAAATAATTAATTCTAATATTGAACAACAAATAGATAAAGGTATATATAATTTTAATATTGCTTCTTTAGATGGATTAAAAATTAAAGATAATACTAATAATAGTGTTGCTGTATTTATTATTGATATTACCAATGTCAAAAAAACAGAAAAAATGAAGTTGGATTTTTTTGCAAATGCTTCTCATGAATTAAAAAGCCCGTTAACATCTATAATTGGATATCAGCAAATGATAAAAGAAGAAATAATAACTGATGAAGAAGAAATCAAGGATGCTACAAATAAAACAATAAAAGAAGCAAATCGTATGAATCAAATAATCATAGAAATGCTAAAACTATCAGAGCTTGAAACTGCAATTGAAAAGCCTAAAGAGATAATAAATATTAAAAATATAACTTTAGAAATAATTAATGAATTAGATTCTCAAATAAAAGCTAAAAACATTTTAGTAATGACAGAAACAGAAGATTTTGATATTTTAATTCCTCATGATGATATTTATCATTTGCTTAGAAATGTAATAGATAATGCTATAAAGTACAATGTGAATAATGGAAAGATATTTATTATGATTAATTCTAATGCTAAAATCTTTAAAATAAAGGATACAGGAATAGGGATTAAGCAAGAAAATATAGATCGAATTTTTGAGAGATTTTATCGAGTGGATAAAGCTAAATCAAAGGAACTAGGTGGTACTGGCTTAGGTCTTGCAATTGTAAAACATATATGTATTAATAATAATGTTGAAATAAAGGTTAAAAGTGATATTGGTAAGGGTTCAACCTTTGAATTTTATTTTAAGTAAATAAGGGTAGTTTTTCTACTCTTTTTTTTTAAAAATAAAAATAAAATATTGTATTATTAAGAAAAAAGTGTTATTATATCTATAGAAAGTGTTTTCATAAGTTAATATTTGGCAAAATAATTGAAAAATTATGACGCAAAGCTATAGGGCCTGTAAGATGGCAGCCAGTTGCAATATAGATTATCTATACTTATACTTTGCATCAACAATCCTGTAGATTGTTGATTTATTTGATATTAAAGGAGGAATTTATGTACAATAAGAATTACTTATCTAGTATTCCATTTTTTTTGGATATAGATGTAAATGACACATTTGATAATATTTTAGATCCATTAACTAAAACAATATCAAGAAAATATATCATAAAATATGTTACACACCTTATTGATTTACAGATTCCTTTTTCAATGGGAATTATAGATATTGATAATTTTAAGCATGTTAATGATAATTATGGACATACAATTGGAGATTTGGTATTATCAAAATTTGCAGAGGAACTTATTACTTATGTTGATAAAAGAGGTTTAGTTGGTAGATTTGGTGGAGATGAATTTATAGTTGTTTATTTATGTGATGGTTCATATCCTAATGTTTATTCCTTTTATTTTGACCTTTACAATAATAGTGATGTATTTAGAAAGAATTATGCAATAATGGACGGAGTCAACTGTCTAATTACAGGTACAGTTGGAGCGGCTTCTTATCCACTAGATTCATTGACATACGATGAATTGTTTGAAAAAGCAGATAAAGCTTTATATAGAGGAAAATCAAAAGGTAGAAATTGCTTTATAGTTTATGTTGATAAAAAGCATAAGGACATTGATTTGTCTAAAAATACTAAAAAGCCATTATATATTACACTTTTAGAAGTGTTTAATCAATTATATAATCAAACGAGTGTAGATTGTTTAATTGAAAGATACTTAGAAATTATAAAAGACTCACTTAAGATATCAGATGCCTTTTTTGTTGATAAAAATTTTAAGGATAAAAATGACGACTTGAATTATAAAAAAATAGATATAGATGCCTTTTCAGATTCTAATGGTTTTTTTTATTCAAATGATTTAAATAAAATGAAATGTTTAGATGAAAATTTATATTTGTTTTGTAAAAATAAAAATGTTTTATCAATTCTAACATGTAAGGTTGCTGCATGTAAGAAAACTTTTGGTTACATTGTTTTAGCTGAATCAAGAATAGAAAGAATCTGGCAAGATGAAGATATGGCTATTGGAGTAGTTATTTCAAAATTAATAGCTATGAAATTGAATACTAAATAATGCTCAGCTACTGGGCATTTTTTTATTTAAAACATCAAAATAAATTGATAAAATATTTAAAAATATTTGTTTACTTCTATAGTTTTTTCTTATAAACTTATGCTATAATATAATAGTTTAAAGGAATGATACTATGATTTATGAGAAGTGCATTTTTTATGGATATTTAATTGTAATATTCATAATATCAATTTTTTCATTTTGTTTATATAAGCTAGATAAAAAGTACTCAATGCAAAATACAGGTAGGATAAGTGAAAAGAAGCTTTTGTTTTCGGTAGTTTTAGGTGGTGCTTTTGGTGCATTTATGGCAAGAATCGTATTCCATCATAAAACTCATAAAAGATATTTTTCTTTCATTATATATTTGTCATTACTATCTGAAATAGTTACATTACTGTTGTTATATTTAAATGCATATGGGGTGATAATATGAAAACATCAATTTCTAAATCACATTCCAAGTGGTCGAATTTCAAACTTACAATCTTATGTTTAGTAGGATTGTTGTCAATTAATTTGACATGGATTTCCTTGGCAATGATTAAACGGTACCCTTTATTTTGTATGGTAATATTTACAGGTAGTTCTATTTGTTTATTTATATCTTTTGTTTTTTATAAGATATTTAGAAGGTGATTTTATGAAAAAACTTATTAAAACTTTAATTTTTTTTGTTATTTTCATTATTTTAATAGTTGTTCTTTTGGTTGGTATAGTCATATTTATTACTTATGATAAAGAAGAATTAGATTATGCTACTGATGCTACTCATAATTCAATCGAGTATGTTATCGGGGAAGATATTATTGAATCCATTAAAAAAATAGATGAAAATAATTATGAGGATAATAATATATATTTGTCGTTTAGCCAAGATGAACTAAATACTTTTCTTATTGAACTTATAAGAAAAAACATAAATGAAAAATTTCTTATAGATGAAGACTATATTTTAGTTGAAAAAGGAGTAAAATTAAATAGCATTTTATTTCAAATAAATGATAATATAATATCTTTAAAAATTTCTTTATCCTATCGAGATATTTACTATACGACTATAACTTGTAAATCAGATTTATATATAGATAATAATGTTATTTATATTAGATGTGAGGAATATGGATTAGGTAATAATTTAAGTATTAGTAAAAGTACAGTTGATAAGGTTTTAGATGCTTTTAGTGTTGATTTATTGAATCAATTAAATACTGAAACTAAAGATTATATATTTTCTTTTAATATTGATGAAATGGTTGGATCTACTATTCAAGATAATTTACTTGTTTATTTGATACAAAGCCTAGAATTTGATTCAAAAATTGAGAATAATATTTTAATTCTTTATGCTAATACATCAATTTTATTTGATGGTGGAACAGCCATACCTGAATATGAAAATCCAGATGGTTTAATTGCTGATAAGATGATGTCGTATGATCCAATTATTGGATATATTGAGGTATCATTAAATAGTGCTCAGTTAAATTATTTAATTAAGGATAATCTAAATAGTAATTTGTTTAAAAGTACTGTTACTATTAATGCTGGAGAAATCAATTTAGCTCTATCAAAGATGTATTATAGTATTATGAATAATAGTATTAAATCTAATTTGTCTATTAATGAGGCTTCAACAACGGCAACCATAGAAACTAAAGTTATTAATAATGAAACCTCACTTTCAATAAATATATTCAAGGTATATCTTAATGAATTAGAAATCTATAATCAAAGTATATTTATTGATGAATTTGTTATTGATTCTAAAACGTTAGGCCTTGATGAATATTTTATTATTAATAAAATAATTGTTAATAAAGAAAAAGATGAAATTACACTAAATCTTTCAAAAAAATAAGGGGTTAAATATGTTATTAAATGAAATATTAAATATTAAATATCCAATTATTCAAGGTGCAATGGCAAATATTTCAGATGGAAAATTTGCTGCATGTGTTTCAAATGCAGGCGGATTAGGAATAATTGCCTCAGGTGCTTGGGGTAAAGATGAATTAAGAAGAGAAATAAGGATTTGCAAAGAAAATACTAAAAATATTTTTGGAGTAAATTTGATGCTGATGAATCCAAAGGTGGATGAATTAGTTGATGTAATAGTAGAAGAGCATGTTGCGGTTGTTACAACGGGAGCAGGTTCACCTGCTAAATATATTGAACGATTGAAGGGTGCTGGATGTAAGATTTTTCCAGTAGTTGCTAGTGTTGCTCTTGCAAAAAGGATGGAAAGGTATGAAATTGATGGTTTAATTGCTGAAGGTACTGAATCAGGAGGTCATGTTGGAGAAATAACAACTATGGCTTTAGTTCCTCAGGTTGTTAAAGCTGTTAGTGTACCAGTAATTGCTGCAGGAGGAATAGCATCTGGGGCTCAATTTAATGCAGCTTTAGCATTAGGTGCATGCGGTGTTCAGGTTGGTACTATCATGCTTTCAAGTGAAGAATGTCCAATTCATCAAAATTATAAGGATGCAGTCTTAAATGCTAGAGATAGTGATACTACAGTTACAGGTAGAAGTGTTGGTGCTCCAGTTAGAATCTTAAAAAATGAAATGTCTAGAAAATATCAAGAATTAGAAAAAAAAGGTGCAACAAAGGAAGAACTTGAACAAATCACTTTAGGCAGCTTAAGAAAGGCTATTGCTGGTGATGTAAAGGCGGGTTCTGTAATGCTAGGTCAAACTGCTGGTATTATTGACAGTGTTAAGCCAGTTGCCAAGATTCTAGAGGATTTGATTGAAGAGTCAAAATCAAATTATATTGATTTTAAAGAAAAAATTGATAGGTTATTATAGGAGGTTCGTTATGCTTTCAAGTTTTTTGAAATCAAAGAAAAAAGAATGTAAAGAGTTGGTTTTAGAATTAAAAAAGCATTTTAAATATGTGAGTATTCTAGGTACAGATGTTGTCAGTAAAAGAATAACTGCTGATAAGATGACTTCAAATATTAGTGAGTCTGATGATTCAGAATGTGGTTTTGTTTTAAAAATGACTAATGGAGGTTCTTTTTTTGAATACTCTCTAGATGATATTAGTGGTGATATAGCTAGCTTAGCTAAAAGAATTATTAGTTCATTAAATATATCTTCTAAATTATCTGAACAAATGATTAAAGGATCAATTCCAACAGATAAAGCATTAATAAAATCTTTTGAGCGTAAGTCAGATTATGATGAATATACTGATGAGAAGATATTAAAGCAATGCATAGATATAAAAGATAAGCTTTTAACATTGGATTCAAAAATTTTAAATGCTTATGTTGGTGTCATGACTATGGAAGTATCTAAGATATTCATATCTGAAAATAAAGATTTAGATCAATATTATACCTGGGGAAATGGTATGATGGTATTAATATATGGTGACAATAATAAGATTGTTCAGCCAAGAGAGGTAACGTATAGTAATAATATAAGTGAATGCTTAAATCCACTTGAGAAAAGAATGGATAAAATAATTGATAAGGCTAAGCATCTATATAATTCTAAGCCAATTATTCCAGGTTATTATGATGTTATTACTGATGCATCTATAACTGGATTAATTGCTCATGAGGCATTTGGTCATGGTGTTGAGATGGATCAATTTGTCAAGGATCGTGCATTAGCTAAGAATTTTGTAGGAAAAAGTGTAGCATCATCTATAACAAACATGAAGGATGGAGCTGCTTCTGGATTATCAGCAGCATCATATTTCTTTGATGATGATGGAGTTTTAGCACATGATACTCAAATAATTAAAGATGGAATACTAGTTTCAGGTATTTCAGATTTAGTATCAGCAACAGAATTAGGTACAGAGCCAACTGGAAATGGTAGAAGAGAGTCATTTAAGAGAAAGGCTTATTCAAGAATGACTAATACATTCTTTGAAAAGGGAACTGATAAGCTAGAGGATATGATTAAATCTATTAAGCATGGTTATTTCTTGTTTGAAACTAATAATGGAATGGAAGATCCAAAAAATTGGGCAATCCAGTGTACAGCAGAATATGGAATTGAAATTATTGATGGAAAATTGACTGACAACTATGTTTCTCCTGTGGTTATGAGTGGATATGTCCCAGATTTATTAAAATCTATTTCTATGATATCTGATGAGTTTGAATTAGAGGGTGCAGGATTTTGTGGTAAAGGCTACAAAGAATGGGTTAGAGTATCATCAGGTGGTGCTCATTTGAAAGCAAAGGTGAAATTATCATGATTAATAGCATTATTAAAATTTTAAATAGTAAAGAAGAGATATCTGATTATAAAATCAATATTGTTAGAAAGGAATCAAATGAACTTTTTTATGTCCATAAAAGTCTTGAAACAATAAGAGCAACTAAAACGACAGATATAAGTGTTACAATTTATGTAAAGCATGATGAGTATTTAGGTGATTCTAGTTTTTATGTTTATGCCTCTTCAACTGAAAAAGATTTAAATCATAAAATCAATTTAGCTATTGAAAAAGCTCTATTAATTAACAACGAACTATACAATCTACCAGATGGAGGAATGGAGAATTTAGAATTAGAGACTAATTTTAAGAATTATTCAATGATGGATTTGGCAGAGGTGATATCTAATTCAGTATTTAAGGCTGATTCATATGAAAATGGGTCATTGAATGCAGTTGAAATCTTTGTTAATAAATACGAAGAGCAAATTATTAATAGCAAAGGTGTAGATAAAACTGAAATTAAATATGATGCAATGATTGAAGCTATTCCAACATGGAATGGTGAACAATCAGTAGAGTTGTATGAGGTATATAAATTTAACGAATTAAATGAAGAAGAAATCGTTAGAGAAATAGATGAAAAAATGAGAGAAGTTAAGGCTAGATATGAAGCAAAAAAACCGACTGATGCATTAAATTGTAATGTGGTATTAAATGCTAATGAGCTTTCATCATTATTTAGTGAATATACTAATGAGTTAAACTATGCATCAATTTATAATAAGCAAAATCTACATAAAATTTCTGATCTAATTCAAAAAAATCCAAATAATGATAAAATTAATATTTTCATGAGGAAAAAAGTAATTGGTTCTCCAAATAGTAGGGAATTTGATAATGATGGTGTTACTTTAATTGATAAAAAGGTAATTGAGGATGGAAAAGTTGTTTCATATTACGGAAATAATAGGTATGCTCAATACTTGAATATGGAGGTTACTGGTAATCTACCATGTATAGAAGTTTTACCTGGTAATACTTCATATAAAAATTTTGGAGATTATTTTGAATGTATATCAATGTCTGGATTACAAGTTGACTTATTTAATGATTATATCGGAGGAGAAGTTAGATTAGGCTATTATCACAATAATGGCAAAATAGTACCAATTACTGGAGTATCAATAAGTGGTAAATTAAGTGAAGTAATTGAAGATGTTATTTTATCTAGTGAAGTAAAGACATCTAATAGATACTATGGTCCTGAGAAAGCACTATTTAAAGGATTTAAAATATTATAATCAATAAAAGCTCCATTCTTATTCGAATGGTCTTTTATTTTGTGATATATTTAACTTAATTTAAAATGTTGAAAAAAGATAAAAAAAGTGTTGACATGAAAAAAGTAGGATGATATA